>NZ_JAKUFP010000040.1:0-35074 GCF_022663495.1 Bacillus cereus group sp. BfR-BA-01383 | reverse complement strand
TTTCTATAATGAACAACCATTCTGTGAATTAATTAGTGCAGAATTTTATGAACTTGATTTTTCACCATGTGATCATGATGATGATTATGGTCATGATGATCATGATTCATGTGATAAAAATCATGAAAAAGAATTTGACAAATTACGTGAAAAAATCGTTCTTGATCTTACTTTAAAAGTATTACAAACTCAACAAGTACGAGTTGGTCGCTGCTAATTAAAAATCTTCATGCACCAAAAAGAAAGAAGAATCCTAAAAAATTCTTCTTTCTTTTTTTATTAAATTTATTCACTAAAAAGAACAACTTCAAAATGATTTCTTCTGTTCTATGTCTACTACGCTACCTATAGCAACAGTTGCTATGTCAATTTCTTCAGTACTTGATATTACTAAGTTTATAGCTTGTTCTAGTGTTATGTTTTTCTTATTCATAGCTGCTATCAGCCGTTCTATAGTTGCTACATAAAGTTTTCTTTTGCATCTACCAATCTAATAATTTATACAAATTTTTATACAAAAAAAGAAAAAAAGAAAATAGCAAAGATCGCTAGAATCCTTGCTATAACAACAATGTATAAAATCATGCATATGAATTGGACAAGTGTAAAAACAAGAAACCAAGTAAACAAAAGGATTCCGCCTTGTCCTCGCTAGCGATAATGAGACGTTATGTTAACTATACATGAATAGGGTATACAATAATATAAAGCAAATTAATTTAAGTATACTAATATCCGAATAACATTTATAATATTCTAAATACATAAATTAATAGATTATAAAAGGAGTAGATAAAATGAAAAATAAACCAGAGCCAATAGCGGCAGCCATTCAGTTTATTGACAAATATTTTCCGAACTGTCAGGGAGCTATATTAGCTGGTAGTGTAGTTCGTGGACAAGCAACTGAAACGTCAGATTTGGATATTGTGATTTTTGATGAAAGCTTATCTTCTTCTTATCGTCAATCTCTGATTGAATTTGGGTGGAATATTGAACTATTTGCACATAATTTAACGTCTTATCGCTTCTTTTTTGAAAGTGATTGTAAAGAAGCTAGACCTTGTATGCCGAGAATGGTAAGCGAAGGAAAGATTTTAAAAGACACAGGTGTTTTAAAAGAAATAAGAAAAGAAGCTAAAGACTTATTAGAACAAGGACCAAAAGAGTGGTCAAAAGAAACCATTGATATGAAGCGATATTTTATTACGGATGCGTTAGATGATTTAATTGGTTGCAAAGATAGGGGAGAAGGAATTTTTATTGCGAATAAACTCGGTGAGTTAGTAAGTGAGTTCATTCTTCGTAGTAATTGTAAATGGATTGGTTCATCAAAATGGGTTGTTCGTTCATTAGTTCATCATGATAAGGAACTTGCAAACGAATTTGTAGAAGCATTTGATACATTTTATAAAACAAATGACAATGATAAGATTGTTAGTTTAATTGATAAGGTGCTTAAACCTTTTGGTGGGCGATTATTTGAAGGTTTTTCTTTAGGGAAAAAGTAAATCTTATTGTACTAACGAGAGCTTTAGTTGAATGTAACTTCCGAGAACGATAATTATGTAAATGAGCTGTCCAAATGGATGGCTTATTTTATTTTTTGCTTAGCGTGGTTTTTTTCCAAAATGCTGGCGGTACCCCATCGCCATCAAGTTAAAAATAAAAAGAACCCCCAAGACGATAAAAATGAATCTTGTTGCTATAAAAGCCAAAAAAATTTCGTTCTAGGGGCATTATAAATATTAACTTGATAGCGATGTGGCGGTACCCCTCTTTTTATGTGGATTTAAATTAGGAATTAGATTAAAATAATTATAGATAGAATTTTCAGATTTTTAAAAAGGAGGTTGGTGTGGTGGTTTTGAAATTAAAGTTCGGGAAACAAATTAATTTCTTAGCGATATTTTTTACTTTATTTACATTTTTCGGATATATAGGTAGTACATTTTTTTTAGCCCGATACATGGGTCCATTTTCGATAAATGCAGTTAAAGTATCGATGTGGATAGCTATTATTCTCACTATTATAGGTTTTAGGCAAGAAAAGAGCTCATGGGCTGTAATCATAATGGGTGTTTGTTTTACGATATTGTTTAGTTTATATTTTTTTCTATTTTTAGATTTTATTGCAGATCCTAGATCATAAGAAAAAAGAACGAACTGATTAACGCTCGTTCTTTTTTATAATTATGCAGCTAGAATTTTTTGGTTTTTTAAAGAGGTGAAGGTGATAATCTCTTTATGGTCTTGGATTACATACATCATTTCAATATTTCCTTTATCGTAAGATAATACAAAGACGTTCATTGTTTTTGGGGATGCGTAATTCCAGCTTTCAGCGATTTCAACCCTATATCTGGAAGGGTTTATATTGTATTTTTTATTAGCTTGATAGCGCCACATCGCTATCAAGCTAATAAAAAGAAATACCCTCAAAATGAATAAAATACGTTATTCTTTCTGTAGAATCATAGGAAAGGATGGCGTTTTTTGTATGTCTATTTCTGTATCTGATGAACTACAACTATTTGCACAGGAGATTCAGAGTCTTTTATCCCCAAATACCTTACAGAATCTAGCTAGAGATGTTGGGTTTGTACAGCGAACAAGTAAATACCAAGCAAAAGATTTAGTAGCTTTATGTGTATGGGTGAGCCAAAATGTAGCTACGACTTCTTTAACTCAGTTATCTAGCTGTTTAGAAGCATCAACAGCAGTACTCATCAGTCCTGAGGGACTGAATCAACGATTTAATTAGGAGGCCGTCCAACTTTTACAACACCTACTAGCCGAACTACTAAGCAAAAAATTGGCCGCATCTATGCCGATTTCTTCTCCATACACTTCTGTTTTCAAGCGTATTCGCATTTTAGATTCAACTGCATTTCAACTCCCGGATGTATTTTCATTGGTTTATCCAGGCGCAGGAGGATACAGCTATACAGCTGGGATAAAAATTCAACTTGAGTATGATTTGTTAAGTGGACAGTTCCTACATATTCATACAGGTTCAGGTAAACAACATGATCGTACTTACGGCTCTCTGTGTGCCCCAACTGTGACAGCAAATGGTTTATGCATCCGAGATTTAGGTTATTTTCATTTAAAAGACCTTTAATATATACAAGATAAAGAGGCCTACTATATCTTTCGTATCAAGTCGAATACACGTATTTATCAAAAAAATCCTAATCCTGATTATTTTCAAGACGGGAGAATTAAGAAAGGTACAGAGTATATACAGATAGATATGGAGACGTTAATGAACTCCCTTCAGCCAGGACAAACATGTGAAATAGCTGATGTTTATGTAGGAATGATTGATAAAGTGCCAGCTCGCCCAAAGAATTGGAGTAATATTGCTGGCCATGTCCCTAATTACATTTTCAAACTCTGTAAAAAAGTTTTCTATCTACTTTTTAGCTTCATCACTCATTTCAATGATATGAGTCCAATATTTTTTTGTAATCGGATCATATTCTACCCTAACTGTGACATTCTTTTGAGCATCTGTGTTTACATATCCTTCAATCGTTAGGGCATGAATTGCATTTGATGATCTATTTTCTTTTTTATAGGAACTCGTATGCTTGTCAAAGAATTGTTCAACAATTGTTAAATCAAAGTTATACTCATTTTTCATATACTGAATCGCTTTCGATTCAGTAAGATTACGGATATTCATTTCTTCCTCTGGTGTAAGAGCCAACTGCTTTTCTAATTCTACAGCATGTTGGTTATCTTTAGATAGATTTAGAACACCTGTATTTTCTTCTGAATTATAATCTACCAGCCACTTTTTATCTTTGTAGTACGCTTCGACAGAGGATTTGCATGAAAATCCGCTCTTTCCTTCATTTTGTGCATCACAGCTAACTAACTCAAAATGAATATTTATTTTGGAATATTCCGGACTTCCTGTACCTTCATTCGCTTGCACCCTACTTGCCTTTGTCACATATGTAATCTTTATTGGACCATTAGTTTTTTCAACCTCATGTTTTACTTTTTCTTCAATACGTTGTTCCTGAACCTGTTTCGCGAAAATGTAGTTCTCCTCATACAAATGATACATTGCTAAAGGAACAAATAAAGCAAGCCCTAAAACGAAACAAGAAAGTGCATAATAAGCCAACATTCGCTCTGTAGTATATATACGGAAACAGGAAAGTACAACAAGAATATATACTAAAGGCAAAGCGATATAAAAAATAGGTACTGAAAAGTAAAATGTAAAGGCTGTAATTAGAAAAATCCCCCGAGTAACTCGATATATCGCGGAATACCTATACTGTATGCTGCTAAAATCAAAAACCAAATGTAACTTGTTGATACAAGAAAAGCAATTCTATAATACTTCTTACTTTTTAAGTTTTTCTCTTCCATTTCCCCACCATCTTTGCAAAATTGAAACTGTGCTATCCGTTACAACTTAAAACAAACTCTTTCTTACATTCAGTTTCTCAAATGAATGTGAGAAATACAAGAACAAACTCCATTCATTAGCTTGGTTTCATAACTCATGTGAAAATGATATGATTGCATTGTAAATATTATCTAATTACTAAAATATATTACAAGGAAATCACAAAAAGGAGGAGAAATCATGGGTTTTTTCAGTAGATTTTTTAAAAATTTGGAACAAGTAAATAATAAAGAGGCCACTATCCATGAATTAGATGAAGAATTGTATATTGAATCCCCACTAGAAGAAGCCAATAGCTATTGGGTCTCAATGGCACAAAATTTACTTATTAATACTGTAAAAGCCGCTGGAAATAATGTGGAGCGTGCTTTTTTATTGCTTAATATGAAAAAGGGAGAGGCTTCACTTGATATTTTTTATCAAATAAACGGACAATTGTATTTTTGGGATCAAATGGAAAATCAGGAAATGAAAAATAGAATTAAAAATGAGTTATTACCACAAGCTTCGGAAGTTTCAGATGCTGTAAACCAACACTTTATCGAAGCAGATCATCCTACAATTTCGTTTGCAGAATTACAATTTGAATGGGAAACAAAAGCTTGGTTTTCACACATTATCTGGGAAGATGACCCAGCCTCTCAATTACCAAAGGCTCAAATATTAAACGAATGGTATAGCCTAATTAACAAGGAAATACACGGTAAACCACTTGATAGCGATATAAAATTTTCTTGGTATCCATCAAACTCTTAATAATCTAACAGTATCTAAAATAGGGGACATTGTTCCGATTATTTTAAATATAGTTAGTTAATAACCTTAAAAAAATAGAGACTACTTATAATAGAAAAATTCAATTTAAAGGAGGTATTAAATGAAATGGCTATTAAAAACCTTAAAACCAATGAAAATTCCGAATTGGAAGGAGAGGCCTATTTCGAATTATTTGATCAAAATATTCTGGTATACATAGACCAAGATGCAGATATCGAATACGCAGAGCTATGTATAACATACTTAAATTCTTTAAGTGAAGAACTGATAAATAAACTTTGTAAAGCATCTATTAGATACTGTAATGAATTTCTTGATGATATAGGTGAAGATATTATAGAATTTTCTAAACTGACAGATGTTCTACCTCATATTACACCAAATACTATATGTATTCCGAATCCTAAAAATAAATCTGAACCTGTCATTGATTTAGAATTAAATTGCACGTGGGAAGAGGAACATGGTATGGAATGGATCATTCGCAGTGGGAAAGTTATGTATGTTGGAGCATTTAATGGAATAAATCCATATGGGGATTGTGATATCGGAAAAGATTGGAATTATGCTTAATGTATGATTTCATAATAAATGTTGCTTACATCTATGACCATAATTGATTCATGTTCATTACTCAATTTATATACCACCTTTAACATATCAGGCTTATATTTTATCATTATTTTACAAGATATCACTTATTCCTGGCCTCTTGTATACTTCACTGGCAGAATAAACAATTTCGTCCGTCATAGCGTTCCCCCCCCTCCTAGTGACAGTATTCCATGACGGTTAAAAAATTCCTGCAAAGAAAAAATCCCCTGATTAGGGCTTCTTATTCTGTTTTTTAGAGCTGACATTAAATCACATTTTATTAAATCTTTATATTAAGTTATAAATATTATAACGAAAAATAACAAATAACGACATGTTTTTTAGAAATGTTGTTATTTGTTGTTTATTTGTCTGTTATTTGTTGTTTTTTGTCATGGAGAAATATGTAATTATGCATATCTAAATAAAGGGGATCGATATGCAGAGTATGATTAAATTATATTAAACAAAATTCAAATTATATTAGCTATTTTTTATATAGTTAAAATAACTCCTTTTTAACTAAGTATATCAAGTTGTAACTGCTATAATTACTTAAATTATATTAAAAAATCATTTTATAAGTATAACATTTTCATTCACATTAATACTCGATAGTCGAATTATTGAATATAATCGACAAAATTCTACTATTTACGTATTAAAAAATTGATGTTTTAATAAAGGTGCAATTGGTATGACCACTCGAGGGGGAGAAGATTGCAATAATAAATGTATACTAAAGTTGCAAGTAACATTATGTCGAAATTAATTATTGGAATATTCATTCATTTATAAAAGGGTCTAGAATCTCAAAAGTATCACATTTGAAAAAAAGTGTTTTAAGTTTCTACATAGCAAAAATGATTTTATTCCGTAATAAAAGTATAAGCAATGTACAGTATAATTTCATCTTTTGTAATCTTGTAGGGCCTTGCCGACAAAACTAGGAGAGATATTATGAAATTATTATCAAAAAGGTCATGGCAGGGTTAGCTTTAGGAACAATGAGTTTATCTATCTGGGATCCTGTAAGTCAAGCAGCAACTCCAGAGAAAAATCAATATTATACTATTCATTTGACAGCTAATTCAAATATAGGCGATGAACTTTTATTGTTTACTTGTGAAAAACATAGTATTTAAATGAGGGGGAAGTAAGGTCCTTACATTCTATAAAAAGTAAATAATAACGAGGGTTTAACACTCTCTATCCGAAAGAATTCTCCTTCCTCAAGTATGTGCAAGAAAAGAGCCTAGCGTTAGGTCGTTCAGGATGTATGTATAAGATTATAAACAGACAATAGTGAAGGGGTGTACGGAATGAAAAATAAAATAATGACAGGATTTTTAATGACATCAATTGTAACTGGGTCGACTATTCCTATCAATACTCTCGCAACACCAATCGTTCAAGCAGAAACTCAACAGGAAAGCATGGATATTTCCTCATCATTACGAAAATTAGGTGCACAATCTAAATTAATCCAAACATATATTGATCAAAGTTTAATGAGCCCTAATGTACAACTTGAGGAAGTTCCAGCATTAAATACAAATCAATCCCTAATCAAGCAAGATATGAAAGAATGGTCATCAGAACTTTATCCAAATTTAATTCTATTAAATTCAAAAAGTAAAGGATTTGTAACTAAATTTAATAACTATTATCCAGCATTAAAAGAGTTTGTAGACAATAAAGAAGATAAAGAAGGGTTTTTGGATAGACTTGAAGTTCTTCAAGTTATGACTATGACGAACCAAGAAAACGTACAAAGACAGATTAATGAATTAACAGATTTTAAATTACAGCTTGATAGAAAACTTCAAGATCTCGATACTGATGTGACAAAAGCGCAGGGTGTACTAAGTTCAGATGGAACAGGGAAAATAGATCAGCTAAAAAATGAATTACAAAATACCCAAAAATCAATTCAAAATGATTTACAACAAATAGCATTATTACCAGGGGCTTTAAATGAACAAGGGTTTGTTATTTTCAAAGAAGTCTATAACCTTTCAAAAGATATCATTGAACCTGCTGCTCAAACAGCAGTAGCAGCGTATAACAAAGGCAAAGAAATTAACAACTCTATTTTAGAAGCAGAGAAAAAAGCAGAGCAAGAAGCGAAAGAAAAGGGTAAATCTGCTCTAGAGATTGAAGCTGCAAAAAAAGAAGCCCGTGAAGCAATTGAGAAAAGCAAACAAGCTGAAATAGCTGCAGCCGCAGTTGCCCAAACAAAAGAGTATGACCTTACGAAAGTTATTGACCCTGAAAAAATTAAGAAAACATATAGTGCTTTCGCTGAAGTAAATAAACTAACAGCAGAACAGCGAGCACATTTAGCAGATTTAGAGACACAAAACCAAAAATTTTATGATTTAACAAAGAACCTAAAAATAGCAGATTTACAAAAATCAATGCTTCTTATTATGCAAAATGATTTACATACATTTGCAAATCAAGTAGATGTAGAACTTGACCTACTAAAACGCTATAAAGAAGATTTGGATCTAATAAAAAATAGCATTACAAAATTATCTACTAATATTGATACAACTAACCAGCAGTCTCAAAAAGATACATTAAGACAATTAAAAAATGTAATAAGTTACCTTGAAGAACAAGTCTATAAATTTTAATATTATGTTTTCTAAAAATCTAACGAAAGAATGAGAAGGAGAATAGTTATGAAAAAATTCCCATTTAAAGTGTTGACTTTAGCAACTCTGGCAACGGTTATAACTGCTACTACCGGTAACACTATTCATGCATTTGCACAAGAAACGACCGCTCAAGAACAAAAAGTAGTGAATTATGCATTAGGGCCTGAAGGACTGAAGAAAGCATTAGCTGAAACAGGATCTCATATTCTTGTAATGGATTTGTACGCAAAAACAATGATTAAACAACCGAATGTAAATTTATCTGATATCGATTTAGGTTCAGGAGGTGGAGAGTTACTCAAAAATATTCACCTTAATCAAGAGCTGTCGCGAATCAATGCGAATTATTGGTTAGATACAGCAAAGCCACAGATTCAAAAAACAGCACGTAATATTGTAAATTACGATGAACAATTTCAAAATTATTACGACACATTAGTAGATACTGTACAAAAGAGAGATAAGGCAGGCCTAAAAGAGGGCATAAATGATTTAATCACTACAATTAATACAAATTCAAAAGAAGTTACAGATGTAATTAAGATGTTACAGGACTTCAAAACAAAACTATATACAAATTCTACAGATTTTAAAAATAATGTTGGTGGCCCGGATGGGAAAGGTGGATTAACGGCAATATTAGCGGGACAACAAGCACTGATTCCACAACTTCAAGCTGAAATTGAGAAGCTACATTCTACTCAGAAAGAACATTTCGACAATGTATTAGCATGGTCAATTGGCGGTGGATTAGGAGCAGCCATTTTAGTTATTGGAGCTATTGCAGGAGCGGTAGTAATTGTTGTGACTGGCGGTACAGCAACACCGGCTGTTGTTGGTGGCCTTTCGGCTCTTGGTGCAGCTGGAATCGGTTTAGGAACAGCAGCTGGTGTCACGGCGTCTAATCATATGAACTCCTATAACGAAATCTCTAAAAAAATCGGAGAATTAGGTACGAAAGCTGATCGTGCTAACCAAGCAGTTATTTCGCTTACTAACGCGAAAGACACATTAGCATATCTGTATCAAACAGTGGATCAAGCGATACTGTCTCTAACAAATATTCAAAAGCAATGGAATACAATGGGGGCCAACTATACAGTTTTACTTGATAATATCGACTCCATGCAAGAACATAAATTCTCTTTAATACCGGATGATTTAAAAGCTGCTAAACAAAATTGGAATGATATTCATAAAGATGCAGAATTCATTTCAAAAGACATTGCTTTCAAACAAGAATAGAACTTCAAATTAAAACCTATATTGGAGGAATATGAAATGATGAATAAAATCCCTTATAAACTACTCGCTGTATCGACGTTTTTAACGTTGACAACAACATCTGTGGTCTCACCAGTAGCAACTTTTGCAAGTGAAATTGAACAAACTAACAATGGAGATACGGCTCTTTCTGCAAATGAAGCGAGGATGAAAGAAACCTTGCAAAAGGCCGGGTTATTTGCAAAATCTATGAATGCCTATTCTTATATGTTAATTAAAAATCCAGATGTCAACTTTGAAGGAATTACCATTAATGGATATGTGGATTTACCTGGTAGAATTGTACAAGATCAAAAGAATGCAAGAGCACATGCTGTTACGTGGGATACAAAAGTAAAAAAACAGCTTTTAGATACATTGACGGGTATTATTGAATACGATACAACATTTGACAATTATTACGAAACAATGGTAGATGCAATTAATACAGGGGATGGAGATACTTTAAAAGAAGGAATTACAGATTTACGAGGTGAAATTCAACAAAATCAAAAGGTTGCACAACAATTAATAGAAGAATTAACTAAATTAAGAGACTCTATTGGACAAGATGTTAGAGCATTTGGAAGTAATAAAGATCTCTTGCAGTCGATTTTAAAAAACCAAGGTGCAGATGTTGAGGCCGATCAAAAGCGTCTAGATGAAGTTTTAGGATCAGTAAACTATTATAAACAATTAGAATCTGATGGGTTTAATGTAATGAAGGGTGCCATTTTGGGCCTACCGATAATCGGCGGTATCATAGTAGGTGTAGCAAGAGATAATTTAGGTCAGTTAGAGCCTTTATTAGCAGAATTACGTCAGACAGTAGATTATAAACTAACATTAAATCGTGTAGTTGGAGTTGCTTACAATAATATTAGTGAAATGCATAAGGCGCTTGATGATGCTATTAATGCTCTTACATATATGTCCACGCAATGGCATGATTTAGATTCTCAATATTCGGGAGTACTGGGGCATATTGAAAATGCAGCTCAAAAAGCGGATCAAAATAAATTTAAATTCTTAAAACCTAACTTGAATGCAGCGAAAGACAGTTGGAAAACATTACGAACAGATGCTGTCACATTAAAAGAAGGGATAAAAGAATTAAAAGTGGAACCTGTTACTCCACAAAAATAGGGAAATATTAATTCTGTTGCAAAGTGACCCAAAACATAGAGAGTCTATGATTACACTGTTAAACAGTAATGCAACAATTAATAAATCCTTATACACCAGAAAGGCGGAGTCTCATTAAAGACTTCGCCTTTCACATATATATAAGCTTCATCCAAATAGCCGTGCAGTTTTACTTGTTTTTTTAACTTAGCAACAGAACCGATTAATTGGGGACAGATTATAAAGATTTGCTTGATAATATCGACTCTATGTAACAACCTAGATCCTCTTTAATACTTGATGATTTAAATGCTGATAAAGAAAGTTAAAATGATACTCATTAAAGATGTAGAACTCATTTCGAAAGACATCGCTTTTAAAGAAGAATAGAACTTGAAATCAAACCCTATATAGGAGACATATGAAATGATGAAAAAAATCCCTTACAAAATACTCGCTGTATCAACGTTTTTAACTATGACAACTACTTATGCAGTCACACCAGTAGCAGCTTTTGCAAGTGAAATTGAACAAACTAACAATGGAGATATGTCTCTTTCAGCAAATGAAGAACAGATGAAAAAAACTTTGCAAGATGCTGTTTTATTTTTGAAATCTATGAATGAATATTCTTATTTATTAATCAATAATCCTGATGTGAGTTTTGAAGGAATTACTATTAATGGCTATGAAGATTTACCTAGTAAAATTGTACAAGATCAAAAGAAAGCAAGAGCGCATGCAGTTACATGGGATACGCAAGTAAAAAAGCAGCTTTTAGATACATTGACAGGCATTATTGAATACGATAAAAAATTTGAAAATCATTATGAAACATTAGTAAAGGCGATCAATACTGGGAATGGAGATACTTTAAAAAAAGGGATTACAGATTTACGGGGGAAAATTCAACAAAATCAAAAGTCTGCAAAAGCATTAATAGAAGAATTAACTAATTTAAATGAAAATATTGGACAAGATGTTAGAGCATTTGGAAGTAATAAAGATCTCTTGCAGTCTATTTTAAAAAGCCAAGGAGCTGCGGTTGAGGATGATCAAAAGCGCCTAGAGGACCTTTTAGGGCAAGTAAACTATCAGAAAGATATAGAATCTAAGGGATTGGACATGGTGAAAATCCCCTTTCTTCCCACATTGATTGCTGGTGGTATAATGATAGGTGATGCAAGAGGTAAGTTAAGCTGGCTAGAGCCGGAATTAGCAAAATTACGTCAGAATGTAGATTATAAAATAACATTAAATCGTGTGGTTGGAGTTGCGTTTCATAATATTAGTGATATGCATAGTGCGATTGATAATGCTATTACTGCTCTTACTTATATGTCCACGCAATGGGATGATTTAGACTCTCAATATGCGGGAGTACTGAGACATATTGATACAGCCGATCAAAAAGCTGATCAAAATAGATATAAATTCTTAATCCCTAACTTGAATGCAGCGAAAGACAGTTGGAAAACATTAAGAACAGATGTTGTCACATTACAAGAAGGGATAAAAATTGCAGAGAAAAAAGAACAGGATTTTATAAAACAGCTTCGTCCATCAAACGTTTTCTACTTTTATAAAAAAATTCATAACGCATATACATTTGAAATAAAGACTGGAACAAATGCACCAAATGCGTCTTATAAAGTTATGAATTTAACTAAAAACACTGTTCATAATATGTGGAGTGGAGGACCAAATACAAATATGTGGGCTGACTGGCTTTCATTCAATCCAAAAGATGAATTTGCTGTGGTAGCAGTAGTAGATGGGAAAGAATATGTTGTATATAAAGACAAAATAGAAAATATAATGAACTAAACCCGAAAAGTTAGACAGAAAAATTATGCAGCAATTGGAGATGATACACTAAACTAGGCACTAAGTTAAGTGGGAAAGATGATTCAGAGAGTTTTGTTGCAAAGTTTTTTAATAGATAAAAAGTTGGTATGATTACAGATGGATTTTATGCAATCTTTAGTGATTGTTGTAATTCATTATACGTCAAAAAAACGAAGTTTGGTTGTTGCAAACTTCGTTTTCGTTTATATCTTTCTATTGTTTTAAAAATTCTCCCATTATTTCCATTATGTCCTCTGCATCGCTTACTTTATCTTTTGAAAAGCGCCATTTCATACGTTTTGCACGAGCATTCAATATTTCCTTATCCATATGAATTTCTATTTCGGCTATAACATTTCTATAAAGGTAAAATTCTTCATTATCATTTTCTAGGTAGTTAAATAATGACTTTAGAGCTGAAAACATTCGTATAACTGCCTTTGTTTTATTCACTTGTCTCTTTAAATAGATTTTAAACCTATTTATTTGTTTAAGAGGAGGGTGTTCCAATGCTTCAATTGGCTCTTTTGTGTATTTTCGTTACAACTTCTCCATCTGCGACAGCAAGACGAGATTAACCATTTTAAATAAATATATAACAGAAGATAATAAAAAATTCACTGCGCAATAAACCTCATTTTTCGATTGTCGACTGTTCAAGTTTACATACGAGACAACGGTTGATAAAACGAGCTTGGTATTGATTTTTGACTTCTCCTAAATACCGTCTTCTATGTTGAGGGCATCCCTGAAAAATTGTACGAAATAAAAGTGACCAAGTACATGAATGGTAGCTGGATAAATAGCTCGAACTATCAATTTAAATATTCTGAATTTTAAAATAATATTATTTCAATTTTATTTATATACAGTTTATGTAAAATAAGAATCGACTCCTCTTTAAAATTTTCCTTCTAAAAAGATTTGACGAGGTTTTTACATTTGAATTAAAGTCTGCTAAAAAGGACAGTTTGTAATGGGTTATTCTTTTTTATATGTTCAGTGTAAATAAATGTTGAACATCTTACTTTTGAGAGTGTACAAATAAATACCAATATAAGGGGTTTTTAATTATTTTAAATAGTGCAAATAAAGAAGGAGGAAAATATGTGCTAAAATCTAGAGTTTTTGAGGATAAACAATTGAGTAAGAAGGAGGCACTTTTAATTTCACGTGATACAAAATTAGAAAACACAATTCTGGATATTAAGGGAGAGAAAATTGGGGATGGATCCCCACACTTTATTATGGGTCCGTGTGCTATTGAAAGTTATGAACAAGTAAGAGCAGTAGCTGAAAACATGGTAAATAAAGGATTAAAGTTTATGCGAGGAGGGGCATATAAACCTCGTACTTCTCCATATGACTTTCAAGGATTGGGGCTTGAGGGGTTAAAAATATTAAAGACTGTGGGAATAGAATTTAACTTAAGTGTAATAAGTGAAATATTAAGTGTGGAGCAGCTTGAACCAGCATTAGATTATATCGATGTTATTCAAGTGGGTGCCAGAAATATGCAGAATTTCGAATTATTAAAAGCTGTTGGAAAAATCAATAAGCCCGTCTTATTAAAACGAGGTTTCTGTGCAACTATTGAAGAGTTTAAATATGCTGCCGAGTACATTTTACTGCAAGGAAATGAAAATGTTATCTTATGTGAGCGGGGAATAAGAACTTATGAAAGAGCTACTCGTAATACGCTTGATATTACAGCTATACCAATTTTAAAACAAGAAACACATTTACCAGTTATTGTTGATATAACCCACTCAACAGGTAGAAAAGATTTGCTTATACCAGTTGCAAAAGCTGCTATAGCAGTAGGAGCGGATGGAATTATGGCTGAAGTACACCCCGATCCATCTAATGCATTATCAGATTCTAAGCAACAAATGGACTTTAATCAATTTGAAGAATTTATGAGTGAAATTCAGTCTTTTGTTACTGTTCTCCAAAGTGAAAATAAGGAATTAGTATAGGACATAAAGTACAATAGATCCTTTTTAGGAGAATGCCTAAAAATAATTTAAATTATTTTTAGTTTTGTTACCGAACAAGCATGTATAAATAATGAATAGCGTAGACAGAGGAATTTTTACTTTTTTCATAGGGGTAAGTTTTCTTTTTTAGTCTTAATTTGTTAAATTCACAGAATTCAAGTAAAAGAGTTTTTACATAAATTATCACTATTGCCACATAAATACGTTACGAAATTTCTTTTTTCTCTCTTTCTCCTTTTAGAAGAAAAAAAGAAGACATGCAAATAGAAGTAGTAGACATTCATTTTTTTACTATAAGCGACAATGTGCTTGAATCAATGATTTTGAGTGGGGGCGTAGTTTTTCTTTACTTGTCAAAATCCGTTTTTTGATGGATTTGCGACACTAGATGAAGAAAAAATCGCTTGAAAGAATTCGATTAGTACTGGATTTAGTCGGCGTCCAAGCTGCAAGAAACTAATCGATTCCAGATTTGTTGTCTGGCTGAGTGCTTCTGAAAAGAAACAGTTTGAAAAAGTGCCTGTAACCTCTCGGTTCCATGGAGTCGTGCGTAAAGTATTGCCTCTAGCATAAATAATCTCTTCGTAACGTGATGCAAGTGATAGGCTTTTACCTGTTCAGTGATTAAATTGTCTGAATTCGTTGGGAAACAATGTTCAAATGATGTTTTTCTTGTAATCTTATCCATGTGCTAGATCTTTTCTAGCGGATTTGGATAGGTACTAACGCCAACCATAATAAAGGATTTTTTCATACAAAATGATATTATAGATAATTCTGTTTATAAATGAGTGTTTAACTATTTTAATATAACGCTAGCAATAAAGTCTATTTTATGAATGTTATTCAATTCTATCATTTAGTAGAGAGGAGACTATTCAATGTTTAAAAATATTATCCCTTCTCCAGGGCCAGTCCGTACTCTTGCTATCTCGCAAATGATCAACTGCATTGGGGAAGGTGCTTACTATGTCTGTGTGACACTGTTCTTTACACAAATTGTTGGGTTCACACCAGCAGAGCTTGGGATTGGCCTCACTATTTCGTGGATTGTTGCCTTGCTCGTCGGAGTTCCAGTGGGACATTTTGTTGACCGATTTGGACCGCGTCGTATGGCTGTGTTGTTGGCAATTGGTGCTAGTCTTGCGATTTTCTCTTATTTGTTTATTCATTCTATTTCACTGTTTGTTATCGCTGCCTGTATCTACACTACTTGTAGTCGTGGTGTGTCTGCAGCACGTAGTGCATTAGTTGCAAGAGCCGTAGATACAGAAAAAATTTCAGAAGCAAAGGGATATATTCAGTCATCCTTTAATCTTGGACTATCGGTCGGTGCAGCACTCGGTGGTATTGCTCTGATGCTAGGAACGAAAAGTGCATATTGGGCCATTTTGAGCCTTGACGCGTTGAGCATTCTTGTTGCTGCATGGTTAATTCTGAAACAAATGCCTGAGGTGCGTACAGAGAATCATTCTACGGAAAAAGGAAAACTTACGGTACTTAGAGATAAACCGTACTTTCTTATTTCTATAATTAATGCAATCCTGATGTTACATATTCCATTGATTGACGTAGCTTTACCCTTATGGATTTTAAACCATACGGAAGCACCTGCGTGGATTGTCGCTGTCCTATTCATATTTAATACACTATCTGTTGTGTTTTTTATGAAGTACTTTTCTAGTGGAGTCACTAATATGACTAGTGCAATAAGATACGTCAGCATCGCTGGAGTTCTCTTGTTTTTCTCCTGTTTAATATTTTCTGTTTCCGAGGGTAAGTCTGTGCTGTGGTCAGTTATTTTATTATTGTTGGCTGCACTTGTGCAGGTAGTGGGTGAGATGATTCAGTTCTCTGGAACATGGCAAATTAGCTTTGGATTGGCACCACAAGACAAACAGGGCGAGTATCAAAGTTTCTTTGGTAGCGGGCTTACTATTGCGGAAATGATTGGGCCATTCCTTTTGACAAATTTAGTTGTATATCAAGGAATGGTTGGTTGGATCTGTCTTGGTGTTGCATTCGTGGTAGCAGGATTTGCGATGGGACCAGCTGTACGATGGGCTGAGCGTGCAAATCGACCGTTTAACAACATAGAACAACTTGATCATACAGTAAATTAACTATGTATAATCGAGTGACATCCCTTTACGTAATAGGGATATTTGTTAAAACATCAAAATTAGCTTAAGGGGTGTTTTTGATATAGCTAAAATTGAGAGGGGGTGTTATTTGGGTTTTAATACCGAAAATTAACTGAATATACTGATAGTTATTCTGCAGTTTTATTTTTAATTTTGTTATAAAAAATATAATTTTGTAAAAAGAGAGGGCGTGTAAGGTAGTCATGTTAAATAATCGTACGTTTGATGTTGTTGTAGTAGGAAATGGTGTACTCGGCTTGTCTTTGGCGCTTACATTAACTAGAAAAAAATTAAAGGTCGCACTGGTTGGTGAATCACACCGTCCTTATGCTGCCACAACAGCAGCTGGGGCAATGCTCGGTACTTTTGGTGAAGTAACAGCGACACTGCTTAAGAGTAAACATGGTCGTTTGAAGCACGATTTTGCAGTACGTGCTCGTAACTTGTGGGACGATTGGCTAGCTGAATTAGAACAAGAAATTGGAGATGCTGATATTGTTTGTGCTGATGGAACTATCGTAATGTTGAACACGGTTGGTCTTGGAGAGATTGATACAGCAAACTACGAAGCAATCCGTACCTCCTTACAACATTACAACGAGCCGTTTGAAGATATTGATCCTGTAGATATAGAGTGGTTGGATCCTGAGACGACTTCACGTCCTTTACGTGCCCTATACATTCCAAATGAACATGCGGTGGATTCAAATAAATTGCTAGATCGTTTGGAACGCGCATTTATTCGCCTTGGAGGTACGTTAATTCACGAGAAAGCTAGTGGCCTGGAATATGAACGAGGTCAGGTCAATGCTTTAGTCCTTAGTTCGAATGAACGTCTAATTAGCAATCGTATTGTATTGGCAGCGGGTGCTAAGACTCAGGAGTTATTGGACTCTATCCCAGATGTTTCTGCACGAATCCCACGATTGGTGAGTGGCTATGGTGTTTCTGCATTAGTGAGTACAGAGGATGGAACTTCGCCCAAAAGTGTAATCCGTACTCCGAACCGCGCGTTTGCGTGTGGTCTGCATATTGTTCCTCGTCAACAGGGTGAGGTTTATGTCGGAGCGACGAACATCATTTCTCCTCAGGCAGTTGAAACACCGTTATTGAACGATGTTACCTTTCTACTTGATTGTGCATATCGTCAGATACGACGTAGTTTGGCAAAAAGTCGGATGAGCAAACTACAGGTGGGGAATCGTCCTGTTTCGCTTGACGGATTTCCGCTGTTAGGCGAGACGGATCTGAACGGACTCTTTGTGATGACTGGTACCTATCGCGATGGTTTGACTCTTTCTCCGTATCTTGCCCGTGAGATGGCGAAACTGGTATGTGGTGAAGAGATGGATACAGATCTGAAAGAGTTTCAGCCGGTACGCTCGCCGATTCAACCTATGACTCGAAAGGAGACTATTACAGAGGCAATCGATCATATGCTTGCAACAGGTTATGAATCGGATTGGCGTATTCCAGTTGAGTGGAAGAACATAATTGAATTCAATATGTACCCGTCCTATGAAAAATACACAGCTGAACTTGATTCGCAATTTACGCCACCTGCTGATTTGCTTGCTGCATCTCGGGTACATACAAGTATCGCAGATATGCTACGTCATTATTATGCTGCAGTGAGAAATGAGAAAAGTGTGGGTGTATAAAGGGGGCAACAAGCTTGATGACTAATGATATTCTCGGTTTAACAATTGCAGAGGCAGAACAAACTTTAGCAGTTGCCGGTGTATGGAATCCTCGGGAAGATGCTGAGGTTCTTGCTGCTCATGTACTAGATATCGATCGTAATGCCTTGTCTTCACAGATGATATTAAATGAGGATCAGAGAGACATATTTTTTCGCCTTGTCGCAAAGCGAGCTAGTCGAATACCGATAGCTTATATTATTGGTCATGCGACCTTTGGAGGTATCGAAGTCAAAGTTGGTCCTGGTGTTTTTGTGCCACGTATGCATACCGAACCTATGCTTGCTTGGGGGTTAGACGAGCTGCCCGTTGTGGAGAAACCACTCGTCGTGGATCTATGCACTGGATCTGGGGCGATTGCTTTGGCTGTGGCACATGCGCGACCAGATGCAATAATACACGCCATCGACAGTGACCAGAATGCGATGAATTATGCTCGTTATAACGCAGAAAAATGTGCTGCTGCTGGTGATACTCCTATTCAACTACACCTTGGTGATGTGACCAGCCACTCCATATTTGATGAATTTAAGGGTATGGTCGATTTGATTTTGGCAAATCCTCCATTCGTATCAGAAGGGACAAAACTTTTGCCAGAGTGGGGAGAACACCATCCGTATCAGTCAATCTACTCCGGAAATGATGGATCTCGAGTGATTCGCAGTGTAGTTTATCATGCTGCACAATTACTACGTTCTGGGGGAGGGGTGGCAATTGAACATGATGATTCACAGGGTGAGTTGGTGACTGAACTGTTGCAAGAGTATCAAGTCTTTACAAATATCAAGACTGGGTTGGATCACCATGAAAGCCCCCGGTTTACTACTGCTAGGAAAAGATGAGGAAGGAGTTGAATGATATGAGCACAATTTCTCCGTTGTCGTGGAAAGCTGATACAGGTCGAATCCGGCTTGCTGAAAATCTTGATACTATGAGCCGTGAGGAAATTGAGCACCTTCAAGAACATAATCTTATAGCGATGGTCGAGGCTGCTAAATCATCCCCAACAGTAGTCGAACATTTTCCTGGCCTCACTTTAGTTGCGAATGCCAGGCAGATTAAACAACTGCCGCTGATGTCGCCTGATAACTTAGCGACCTTATGCCCGCCGCATTCAGACAAATTGCTAATGGATGGACAGGGATTTGGAATGGTATTGCGATCTAGTGGTACTTCAGGTCGGGCTAAGGTTGTATATCATTCATGGTCGTTTAATCGGCAAGTTAGCTTGCTTGGTGCTCGGGGCGTACGCAATGCTTTGCTAAAATCGCCACTTAAACTGGTAAACTGTATGCAACCTGGTGAGCTTAACGGTAGTTTTATGTTTTGCCAAGACATTTGTCAACTGTTGCCTGCTTTAGTTCTTCCTGTTGGTTCGGCTATCCATAAGGACGAATTAATTAAATTGATTATTGAACATGAGGTCGATACCATTGTGGGTTCCCCTGCGTTCGTTGTAAATTTGATCACCAACAGTTCGCTGATTGAGGCTTCTTGTTTAAGCAATTTTCTTTATATCGGTGAAGCAATTGGTACCAAGCGTAAGCGCGCGCTTCAGGCTGTGGCGCCTAATCTTAAAGTACGCTCGCTAGCTTATTCCTCCAATGAGACAGGACCAATTGGATACCAGTGCTTGCATGTGGACGATTCTACTCATCATATTCACGAGGATGCAGTCTTGGTGGAAATTGTTGATGAGAAAACTGGATTGCCGGTTCCAAATGGTACTGTAGGCGAGGTTGTAGTTACACCGTTGACTGACTCAGGAATGGCTTTATTCAGGTATCGTATCGGTGATCGCGGATATTTGCATAACGAACGTTGTGCGTGTGGCAGCGCAGTACGGCTTCTCACTTTAGAAGGGAGAGCGGGTCAATCTATTAATATAGATACTATGACCATTTCTGGAGACTTGTTGATGAATCTTCTCGGTAGCCTGGGGGTAAATAATGCCACCGACTGTCAATTCCAAGTGCTGTGGAATGATAATAGTGTCAATTTTGAGATCAAGCTATTGCTATGTTTGAATATTCCTAAAGAAATCACTACTGAGGCTGTGGTGGAAGTTTTCAAAACGTCTTATCATATGAACCGCATCCTTAACAATCCGTATTTGACCAGTTTTCAAGTGGAACGTGTAGAATTGGAGCACTTCGCTCAATCTTCTAGAGGAAAAGTTCCTCTTTTTTATCAAAACATACAGAATAGAGGGAATTTATATGATATCTGAAAAAGAAACAGGGCTTGAGAATTTGCGTTCTGAACTCGACAAGATTGATGAGAAATTGTTAGATACATTGAAAGCACGTATTGAGTGTTGCATTCGGATTGCTCTTTATAAGCGTGAGCATGATATTCCGATGATGCAGCCAAATCGAATTCATTTTGTTCAGGATCGTGCTGCTCGGTACGCTGCCGAGAATGATATTGATTCTACTTTTTTACATCAACTTTACAAGCTAATCATTTCTGAAACTTGCAGGGTTGAAGATTTAGTAATTGGAAACACGGTAAAAGATTAAAAGTGGTTTTACTGAAAGCTCAACTTTAAGCTACACCGGTTATTTCGAAAAGGAGGAAATTGTTTAAATGTCGTCAGGAATACAAACGCTTTTAATTGATAATTATGACTCGTTTACTTATAACCTCTATCAGTTAATTAGTGAGGTGAATGGACAACCTCCGTTAGTTGTACATAATGACGTAGAGTGGTCACAGGTGCCGCTCCATGAGGTTGATAACATTGTAATCTCCCCAGGGCCAGGTCGTCCTGACCGAGTAGAAGATTTTGGAGTTAGTGCTACTGCAATTTTAAAATCTGGATTACCAGTTCTTGGGGTATGTCTCGGTCATCAAGGAATTGCCCAACTTTTTGGAGGGGAGGTGAGTCATGCCCATGAACCTATGCATGGGCGTAACTCAGATGTCTTGCACTTGGGAATTGACATTTTTGCAGGAGTGCCGTCTCCTTTTTCTGTTGTACGCTATCATTCTCTTGTTGTGAATGAGTTAAGTGATGATATAGAGGCAATTGCTTGGACTCAAGATGGCTTGCTGATGGGTTTGCGGCATCGTACTTTACCGATTTGGGGTGTACAATTTCATCCAGAGTCAATTTGTAGTGAATACGGACGTGAATTACTTGCCAATTTCCGAGATCTAACTCCACCTCGTACTCGGCATATAGAACAAGAAGTGAAAGCAAAGGAGCAGTCTTGTACCGAACCTAGTCGTTATCAAATTCATACTCGTAAACTTGCAATGTTCCCTGACGCTAAAGCTAGTTATCAGGAACTGTTTGCTGATGCCCCGCATGGGTTTTGGTTGGATAGTAGTATGGTTATTGATGGTTTGTCACGTTTCTCTTATCTCGGTGATAGTACAGGAGCGAATGCTGAATATATTACCTATCGTATTGCAGAGGGAGAAGTGAAGGTGCACCGTGCAGGTCAGGAGCCACAGTCTGTTAAGCAGCCGTTTTATGATTATCTGGATGAGCAGCTCCGCCTCCGGTCAATTCCTACCCCAGAAGGTTTGCCATTTGATTTTAATCTTGGCTATGTAGGTTATCTTGGATATGAACTGAAAAGTGAGACCTGTGGTAGCAATAAATATCAATCTGAGGTTCCAGATGCTGCATTGTTATTTGTTGATCGCATGCTTGTTCTTGATCATTTAGAAGAAGAAGCATACTTATTATGCCTATCAACGGATGATGAAGATCATGATGAAGTGATTACTTGGTTCGAAACTACTGAGAAATATTTGAGTAGAGTGCCTTCTGCATCTCCTGATTCGGACAAGGATACAGTACTTACAACTGTACCTGATCACGATATAGCTATTGAGTTTCAGCATGATCGGGAACCCTATCTTCAATTAATTGAAACGTGTCTTGAAGAAATTCGCAACGGAGAATCTTATGAGATTTGCTTAACGAACACCGCTACGGTGCAGGCTTCAATTGATCCTTGGATTACGTATACTCATCTGCGACAAATTAGCCCAGTTCCTTATGGTGCATTTTTGAACTTTCCTGATGGAGCAGTGCTAAGTGCTTCTCCGGAACGCTTTCTTTCTATCGATACCAAACGCGTCGTTGAGTCTAAGCCGATTAAGGGTACGCGTATGCGTGGCGAAACGCCCGCCCAAGATGAACAACTCCGCGCCGAGCTACTAAGTCAAGAAAAAGATCGCGCAGAAAACTTAATGATTGTGGATTTAGTTCGTAACGACCTCAACACCGTTTGTACGGTCGGATCTGTTCATGTTCCTCAATTATTCACTGTAGAGACATATGCACCGGTACATCAGTTAATTTCGGTGATTCGTGGCACTATACGTCCGGATAAATCAACAATTGATTGCGTGCGGAATGCTTTCCCTGGTGGTTCGATGACTGGTGCTCCGAAGATTCGAACGATGGAGATTCTGGATCGTCTTGAAGGAGGAGCGCGTGGTGTTTATTCAGGTAGTCTAGGATGGTTTTCATTGAGTGGCGCTGCTGATCTAAGTATCGTTATTCGTACGATTATTGTTACTGAGGATAAGGCGACCTTCGGTGTTGGAGGAGCAATTGTCTCATTGTCAGACCCAATAGAGGAGTTCGAAGAGACGCAAGTCAAGGCAAGGGCTATGGTTTCGGCTATTGCTAAATCAAGAACTGCTGTAGTAGGAGGTGCACAATGATTCGAGAACTTAAGAGGTGTGTAATCGTGGGTGGGTCCGGTGGCGTTGGTAGCATGTTTGCAACTCTACTTGCGAAGTCTGGTGTAGAAGTATGCATTATCGACATTACTCCATTGACTACAGAATTTCAATTTGAGAAGTGTGATATTACTGCACCAACTCCTCATGCAATTTCTTTTATTGAAAAAGCAGATATGGTAATGCTTGCATTGCCAGAAAATATAGCGCTTCAAGCGGTAGCTATCGTAGGGGAGAAAATGAAGAAAGCAGCTCTTCTTGTGCATACTCTTTCGGTTCAAGTGCCCATAGCTACTAAAATTGGCGTTTTAGAAATGCCTCTTGAGGTAGTTGGTTTAAATCCGATGTTTGCACCTAACCTTAGCATAGTGGGGCGACCAGTTGCCGTTATTGTCCAAAACAGTGGGCCTCGTGCGGATAAGCTAATCCAATTACTTTTAACTTGGGGTGGAAGTGTCGTACAACTTGACGCGGAGGAGCACGACCAATTAGTTGCAGCGATGCAGGCGCTTACTCATGCTGCAGTATTTGCTTTCGGATTAGCACTTGCTGATCTCGATGTTGATATTGTTAAAATGAGTTCCCTTGCTCCGCCTCCACACGCAACCTTGCTTGCGCTACTAGCTCGAATTAGTTCCGGCACGCCAGAAGTCTATTGGGATATACAATCAGCAAATCTTCAAGCATCGACAGCGCGAATTACACTGTTACGTGCTGTCGATCGACTGAGTGCAGCGATGAAGGATAAGTATGCATTTATTGACGTGATGCATGAGGCACGTGAGGTTTTAGGTAATGAACTTACATTGTATCAAGAGCTTTGTTCTCATATTTTTAATGAATCCCTCGGGCAATTCAATCGAACATTACAGGAGGAGAAACTATGAGCAAACTACAAAAAAAAAACATGAATTGGGTCGAGGCAAGGATATCAAAGACCTCTGATTCCTTAGATCGTGCAATTAGTGAAGGACTTACTCAGCATGTTTTTACTTGGCGAGATGGAAAGAAAGTTAGGCTTGAAGATGGAACTGAAGCTGTGGAGTTTGTTTCCTGCTCCTATCTCGGTTTGGAGGTGCATCCTGACCTTGTTAAAGCTGCAATAGGGGCGGTGGAGAAATTTGGTGTTCATTTTTCCTCTTCTCGTAACCGCTTCCGTCCCCCTTATTTAGCGGAACTGGAAGAACTGCTGACTTGTATGCATGGGGGAGCGCCGGCAGTGTGCTTTACTTCGGTTAGTAATGTACATTTGGGTGTGCTTCCTCTATTGGGAACGGGTGCTTTGCCAAGTTATCCCATAAAATCTGGTGGAGTTATGTTTCTAGTAGAGAAAACGGCACACGCATCGATGCAGATATTACGTGGAATTTACGAGCAAATTGGCCCAGTGAAGCGATTTGATCTTCAGGATGATACGTCACTACAGGAAGGATTACGTGAGGCAGCTAATAACCATAAAACTCCGATTCTACTCGTCGATGGAGTTGGTTCAATGGGGGGGTTAATTGACGTAGTTAGGCTGAAAGAAATTATTGAACCTTATGACGGCATTCTTTATGTAGATGATGCACATGGCACCTCGATTGGTGGAAAGTATGGAGGTGGCTATGCCTTCGCTTCGTTCGGTGAGCAGCTACCCCCTAACGTCATTCTTGTTGGATCGCTGTCGAAAGCTTTCGGAGGTGCCGGTGGATATGTAGTTCTGCAAGGGCAGGAAGACATGCATACATTACGAAAATTTGCAAATCCGCTAGTATTCGGTCACTCAATTATGCTACCAATGTTGGCTGCGGACGTTGCTGCGGCTAAGTTGCATCTGAGTGGGCAGGTTGCTGAGATGCAGGCAGCTTTGTGGGAGAATACAGCTTATTTTGATAAACTTACTGGAAATAAGTTGGTGAATGCAGGGCTTCAATCACCCGTGAGAGGTGCATTATTTTCTACTGAGGAGGAGGCATTCGAAGCAGCAAGGCGTTTGCGCAAAGCGGGCATTCTTGTGTTGCCAGCGTTCTTTCCAACTGTATCGAAAGGAACTGGTTTGATTCGTTTCGCACTTTCTTCATTGCATAAGCAGGAGGAACTGGAAAAAGCAGCAAATGCATTAGGAATTTAGATTTTATATAGAGGAAATGACATGTAAAGATCATATCCATATGTGAGTGAATATCTTATTTATTCTGTTGCAAAGTTTCTTAATAAATGTTGCGTACAATTGAACGTCGAAAAAACGCAGTTTGGATGCAAACTGCGTTTTCGCTTTAATAACCAGATATATAGCTTGTTTGTCTATAAATTTTCCTTGAAGTTTTTCATCAATCATAAATCTATAAATCCAATAATTATTATCATCAAAATCTATCCCCAACATAGTAAATCCTATTATTTTTCCATTAAGATAAATACCTTTTGTATAGAAATCATCCAGAAATTGAACTTCTGTGATAAATTATTGTTTTATTACTCTCTTGAGGGAGTTTTAAAATATCAATTAAAGTGAATTTAAGGTATGTATTTTTTACATAATAAAATAAAATTTAAGACGAAAAACAAATAATTATTTAAATGAAAAATATTATTTGTTTTTCCCTATTCTCCCCAAACTATCTTTAATAGTTGTTTCCCCAAGTTGAGTGTATAACAAAGCTGTATCTTGACTCGTATGCCCAAGTTGCTGCATCACTTGTAACGAGTCTTTTTCTTCCATATATAACTTATTTGCCAATGTATGTCGTAATTTATGAGGAGACATTTTTTTGCCATAGGCCTTAGTATATTTTTCTACTATATCCTGGATAGCTCTAACCGAAAGAGGTTGTGCAGTATGTTTATACTTTGATAAAAACACATTTTTTAATTCTTTCCCTGGAGCGTATTTGTTATCTCTAATTTCCATATACTTTTCTAAATCGTTCAATGCGATCGGGGTAATCCATACAGAATCTTCTTTGTTTCCTTTTCGGATCACATCAATTAGCCTTTCTTTTAAGTTTATATCTTCCATACGAAGATCGGCCAATTCACTTACACGAATACCACTACCCAGAAAAAGGGAGATGATTGCTACATCCCGATCTTTATCTCTCAAGAAATAGAACAACTGATGTTTTGTTAAAGATTTTTCATGTTCATACTTAACGTAATTTAAAAACTCTTGATCGTCATCATTATGAAATATTTTAGATCTCATACGTTTTGCACGGGCATTTAATGTTTCTTTATCTTTATGTATTTCAATTTTAGCCATTACATTTCTATAAAAATAGCATTCTCCATCTTCATTCTCTGATAGGGAGGTAAGATACTTAAATAAAGATTTTAAGGCCGAAATCTTCCTGTTAACAGATGAATTCTGCATGTTTTGTTGTAGTTTTAGAAATCTCATAAAGTTCTCAACATCTTTTTTCTTTAAATTCTCCAAATCAAAGAAGGATATTTCTTTAATGGGTTTTGATTCAATAATTTGTTCAGATAATAACCAATTAAAGAAGACTCTAAAATCATATACATAATTCAATAGGGTGGAGGGAGAGGCATCATGCAATTCTTTGTACTCCACAAATTCTTCTATGTAAAAGGGCATTTCGTTTAAATTTTCGTATAATTTTTTACGATGTACGGATTTTTGGCGTTGCTTACTGTAATCCATAAAAATCACCTCATATACACTATAACAGAAAATAGATACGAACACAAGTTCGCGTTAAATTCAATTTTTACACAAACTTATTTACATAATTAAATTATGAAATACTAAAATATACTCAAAACTGAATGGTATAGTGTAGTTAGTCAAATTAAAATTATAGCTAACTAAGTGATAAATTTGTATCAGACCATAAAAATTAGTGCAAAAACTACATATAAATGTATGTAAAATAAAACAATTTTTATATATAAGTTCATACAAAAAAATCAATATATAAAAACATTATAAAATTCGATATCTAACATGAATTGGTTAATTTAATCATGATTATGAGGAGTTAATTAGATCAACATAAGAAAAAATCCTATATATTAAAAGGTAATTTACTATGAAATTTTTCAATGAATAGTTCAGCATTTAATAATTTCTATATAAAACATGAATTATATAGGCACATACCATTATACTAAGATTCATGCAATTGAGCTCGAAATCCCTAAATACTTTATTAGATTTTAATTTATACATCTTATTGTTCGTAAAATTGGTATTTCGTGCGAAGTTTTTAAGTGTTTGTTTTCCCCCTTTTTAAAATTCTTTTATGCTCATCCAACAAAATGCAGCATTCACCTTTCATCAGTATGAATATCTTTTAGTTTCAGATACATTCACCTATACATTTTAATATTGATTACATGATTGCTTATAGAATTTACTCAGCATATAAATACACATTATGAAAACTTTAATACAAAACAGTTAACTTTAATCTCTAAAAACTGAATAGGTTGTGTTTTATTCAAAACTTAATTGTTTGTGATATCGAAAGAGAATGTTTCCTTAAGTCCTTTTTACATCAAAGGTATCCTTTATTGTACTTGGTTTAGGTGAACATTCAGCAAAATTTAGTTCCAATACAGATTTTAAAATATAACTTTGAAATTTTTCCATCCATCTCAAAATCATAACATTACTTTTGTTTTTGAGATTTTATTTTTTTATTTTAAATGACAACCTATAATGAAGGTTATGTAAACTAATAAAAAGTAAGTGTGTATTGATGCCCTTATCTCAGTGGTTTTCCAACACCATTCCTCTCCCTACAAGTGAATGATTCTCATTCACTTTCATGTTAAGATTGAAGTATGTAACAACATGCCGCTACAAAAAGAACGGAGGAAATACGTTGAAAATGCATCTTCAAAAAAGTTTATATGTTGAGTTAAAAAATGCCATTCGTTGTCACTATAAAGAACTTATAACTAGGTGCGGTGTTGACACAATATATGGGTACTCCTTATTAACAGACGATTGTGTCAGTAGCATTGGACCAGTGGCTAATAAAGAAAGACTGATCAAAGTTAATAAATCGGACCCTTTATACAATTATTATAGATATGGAGCTGTTGAGTGGAGCGAATGGGACGATTTCGGAATGTTTGATGAAGTGAACAAAATTATTAAGAAATATCATGAAACTGTCGAAGATGACTTTAACATGCGAGTAAATACACTGTTGAAAGAATCGTTGAATGTATTAATCCAACTTGAATCAGAAGGATTATTTGGAGACAGAAATGATAATCGATTTATTGTCATAACTGTAACAGATTCATCGAACGAAATCATGGTTGAATCAGCTCGATTGCTTAATACATTAAAGATATCCGAGGAATATGCTGTAGAATTTGCATAAAAAAGTCAAAATATTACTAAAAGTCTATCGTTCATGTGAATTGGAACTGTATAATAAAATAAGTGCATCCCAATAAAGGAATGCTCTTATTTTCGTTTCATTTTTTCCCCACCGATCTGTATTAGTTATTTTATTACTTGCTACACATATTTACTTTTTCTTGATACTTGATAATACTCTCTTTTGTAGCTGGATTCTGTTCGGCATTTTTTAATTGTTCAAGAACATTTTTCGCGTCGTCACAACCCATCTTTTCTCGTTCTTTATCCTCAAATGATTGTGCTTTCTTTTTTGCATACTCTAAACCTTCTTTTTCCTCACGTTCTTCTTTTTCTTTGAGTTCTTTTTCTATCTTTTGTTCATTTTCCCATTCTCTTTGAAGATGTTCGCACGTTATTTCAGCTTCGGGAGAACCGCAATATTTAGGTTCTTCTTTCTCTTTCTCCTTTTGCTTTACTTCTCTTTGCTTTTGCGCTTGTGCTTCTTGTTGTTTACGGGCGTGTTCCTGCTCTTGGCGTTGTTGTTCTTCTTGCTTCGTTTTTTCTTCAGCCTGTCGTTGTGCTTCAGCCTCTTGACGTTGCTGTTCTTCTTGTTTAGCTTTCTCTTCTTCCGCTTGTTGTTGCGCCTCCGCTTCTTGACGCTGTTGTTCTTCTTGTTTAGCTTTTTCTTCAGCCTTCTGATCCTTATCCGCTTCTTTTTGTGATTTTTCTTCAGCTTTAGAGTCATTAGAAGTACTTGCTGCTTTGTTAATTGAGCATGCTGCTAATCCCATAATTAAAACGCAACTTGTGAGTACGATTAATAGTTTATTGTTCATAATATGTAGCCTCCAGCGTCTAAAATGTAAGATTTCTCAACTCATAGTAGCAAACGTATTATTTGTATATTGTTATATTTTGTCGAAAGTTAATAAAAAGACACCATAAGATGCCTTCCTCCGACTAGATCGGAGTACCGCCAGCATTTCGGAACCCACCCAAGCTAGGCAAAAAATACAATGAGCTTCCCATATGGGGAGCTCATTTACATAATTATCGTTAGCGAAAGTCATTTTAAAATTCTACATGTGAACTTTTTTCTTGTTCCGACGAATAAACCACCAAACCAAAGTTAGAAGTAGTATAATAAGCGGTATTCCCTGAATGAAGAGAAATCCTTTACAAAAATCAAGTCTAGTACTGTCTGGTGAGTCTGTTGCCATCCCACCTATAAAAATTGCCACTGGAATAGCAAGTATATTTATCCCTAAACCAGCTATTACGAATAATAGATTTAATTCATACCAAATGTTTTGAGTTAGTGACATAGCCGTAATAAATACAAATATTGAAGTACCAATTATAAGAAACGGTGTTACATAAAATACAATAAACTCCATAATATCCCTCCATTACGCTAATTGTACCACCAGCAAGGACAAATTGGGATGAATAGGATATTTGCATGTAGTTAATATATCGTTCTATTATTAGTAGCAAAAAAGCGGATCCCTACTCTCGTGAGGAATCCACCCTTTTTTCTACAACTCTATGCTATTACATTTTATCAAGCTTTAAAACTAATAAGTATTTTACATGTAATTTTTGCAGCTTATAATCACTTATGAATATGTTAATTGATACTAAATAAATTTAGATGACCTATCCAAATTTTAGGATTAATTAACATTACTTATCCCATATAAAAGAAACAAAAAATCCATTCTAATAAGTCTTTTATCAAGATCTTAATCGAAATGGATTTTTTAACTTTATAGAGACTGGTTTTTAACTATACATCTCTTGCAGTTTCACTAAGTTTTTTTTATGATTTGATAATCCAATTGTAAAACTATTTGGATTCATAACAATATCCCCTTTGTTACCTTTTAATGTAACAATAACTTTAGACTTTATTAGCCCTCTTTTTACTTTTATACCCCCTACATCTTCAATATCAATTATTATTTTATTGCCATTAAACTTACCGGTTAAAGGGTTCAATTCAAGCATCATTATCCTCTTATTAGTAAAACAAATCACTTGATGTTGATTTTCTAAAAATGCACCAGGTCCAAATTTAAGATATTCTGATGTTGCTGCCATTTTCATAGTATAAAAATAATAAAAATACGATTCATCATCATGTGCCACCTCATTAAATAGTGTATCTAATACATTATTGTTTAACATTTTTATTCCTCCGATATATTAATAATCCTTACCGTTTATATTGAGATAATAAAGTTCTTTAATTTTATCTTCAGAAAAGCAATAACCTCCCCTCAACAATATGATAGGAGGTTATTAAAGTTATTAAAAAAACTTTTTTATTTTAATGGATTCGATTTTTACAAATAATAATGTTGTTTAATTTGAGAAGCGAATATTAAAAACATACTGCTTAATAACTCGTGATTAAGTCTTCGCCCTCATACCTAGGGTCTTTCTCAACCTTACCATCTATTGTTTTGATGACTTTTAGTCTGCCTAACCACTCTGCTCCGTTATATGTCTCTTCACTTACCCATACATTATGCTTTTTACCGTCTACCTCAACTACTAATGTGGGGTGTGTAAACATGAATTCCTTCTCTACATGCCTACCTACAATTTCTGCATTTAATGATGTACCTTCTTCAACTAGTTTACTATTCTGATACCCCTCGATAATAGGTAATCCAATAAATACAAAGAATATCAGTCCAAATACGATTACTTTCTTCTTTGTACTCCATTTATTCTTTTCTTTCATTTCTTTCTGTCTTGCTTCTTCTCTTTCTCGTTCTTCCAATCTCTCGTTTAAGGCTTCTTCCCATGCATCTAAATATTCTTCGTATTCTTCTTCGATTCTTGCTAGTTTTGCTAGCTGTTCATCGGTTGCTACCATTTCATATGAGTTTTCTTCAACTAAACGAATTTCAATACCCGTTTTTCTTATTTCTTCTAAGTCCTCTTCTGTACCATTTAACTCTCGAATGAATTCTCCTTGTTTGTTAACGAGATTAGCGTGAATGTTTTTTTTTCCCTTCTTCTTAAACATCTGAACTCCCCCTTATTTGTTTCCTATCATAGATAACCCTATTGCAATTAAGAGAAAGAAAACAATAATAAGGAAAGTCTTTCCTTTGCTTATTTGTGTTTTAGAACCTTCCAAGACAGCCCATATAAGAATTGGGAATAGAAGAATACCAAGGAAAATGTCAACCAGCCTGTAACTACTCTCCTTTGATGGTTTTTCTTTCCCAACTATCGGTTTTATCTGAACAGTTTCTTTTCTTATTTGTTTTGGTTTCTTTTTCTTGCGTCTATGATTCACCCAACATACTCCTTTTAGAATAACTTTTACTAACTATAAAAATACCAGAATACCCCATTTCCATTATGCTGGATAAAAATTATAATTTTAATAAAGAACATTTTTCAAAACATCTATTTTATTTTTGAAATGATCTTATTATTTTTAACACCTTTATTATTCGCGAACACCATTTATCCTTTTTCTTCCTATCCACCATTAAATTTTATCATAAATTAGAATTAAGATAGAATTTATATAAGATTAATATTAACTCCCCAAAAAATTAGGCATATTTATTTCAATAACCATTTTAACCATTGGAGTGAAGATAAATGAAAAGTTATAAAAATTGGAGTGAGGTCCTATTAGAACTTGCAAGCAAAACTAAACTTAGTAAAGAAGGTTTAAAGCCCTTAGAAGCTCCTGTGGCGAAGGTTTATCAGAGAGCAAACAATAGATTTATAGAGCTATATGAACGCTCAAAATCAGAAAAAAAACGGCAATTATCTGATAAGCAAAAACTAGCACTATCAAATGGTAGAAAATTAAGTTTAGAGCAACGGACTTGTAAACAGTGTGGCCATGTCGTTCATAGCAAACCTAAACTACGTCTAAGTCTCTGCTCTAGCTGTTACGAACACCAAGTAGTTATGAATCAATTAAAGGAAACAAAAGGCCTGTTTACTCAGTTTATAAAGACCACAAAGTGGATGATCAAAAAAATGTGTTAAATGTACTCCAATAATATCAGCTAGTTTTTCAAGTGAATCAACTGCTATGGTAGTAAGCCCCCTTTCAAACTGAGACAGAATTCCAACAGATAGTTCGCTTTTTTCAATTAACTCTTTCAAAGTCATTCCTTTTTCGGTCCTCAATTTCTTTATTTTCATTCCTATATTCATCATTTTACATCAAATTTCATTTTTTGAATGTTATAATTTTTATTAGCGTAAAACGCAAGATTTTATGAAATTCATTTAATTAACGTTATCATATATTCTCTCAAGGGTTCTGGTGCAAAAAATACTCGATAGAAACATAGAGTGTCAATTTCCTTTAAATCGCTAGCTTTTGAAGCTAATCCAAACGATTTATGAATGAAGAGCTGTTATTGATTCTAAACTAGATGAAGATAAGAAAAGAGAAATATTTAATATTCTAGGGAACTAACTATCACTTTAAATTAACCCCTAATTATATTTGAATTGTGAGTGTAGTAAAAAGCCTTCCGTGTTTGCGCACGAAAGGCTTTTCATAAGATTGTGTATACATAATGGTTGTATAAACACCGTTCAAGGTTGTTAAGTTTTGTCCGTTTTTAGTCATGATTATTGTGAGATTTGTTAATCTGATTTAATTTAAATCTCTTCTATATAATAGCTTACTTATTTAGGGCATAATGTACAAAGGGAATATTCTTATTCCGTAAATCTATAATTATTTCTCACTATTGTTCTTTATAAGATTTCTTAAGTAACATCATAAACCAAACCAAGCCAACACTAATAATTACATGAGACAGTCCAGCCATATGACTTAATCCTTTAAAATCAGTACCATTCACTTGAAGAAGCCCACGAACTAGCATTGCTACAACCGTTAAAATTAGTCCTAAATTATAAACAATAAACCATTTATTAAAACTTTTTGCTTCATGCATTGTAAATACTTTTGATAATACTAATGCAATTAAAAAAAATACAAAACCAAGTACCAGTACATGAGTATGTATAACATTCAGCATAGTAGAACCTTCAATGTCTTTTGTCCTTGTAAACTCTCTTGCGAATATACCAGACAACAACCCTAGTACTAAGTAAAAAAATGCTGCATTAAATAATTTCTTCATTATACCTCCAAATGTATGAACTACATTATTTTTGTTTAGAAAATTTAAATCTATTTTATGAGTTGTTTGTCATTCCATATACAAGCCCTGAAATATATGGAATTAACCAAATGAACCACACAATTACACTTAATGTGTGGAACTTTGCAATCATTTTTATATCCTTCTTCTTTAAAACCAAAGTGGCCCAAACAGCATGAAATAGCATAAGTAAAATTGCTGATAAACCCGTAATCCCATGAAAGCTGAATAGAGAACCTTCTGAAGCCATTTTCTCCATTAATGTAGTACCAATCGTATCGCATGCTAATCCAACCCAAAATATAATCACATGCCAAGGTTTTAATGTTTTTTGAATTTTTTCACTCCAGACCCCAATTGAATAAAAAATAAGTGCTGCCGTAATAAATGTAATAGCTGATGCTAACACATCAATCCCCCCTTTTCTAAACTCTCTCTTCCTTTTACGAGATTTATCTTATCTAAGGATTATGAACAGGGTATGAATGGAATATTACATTACACCATTTAACTTCTGTATATTATAATTAACATTGATAAAAAGGCTCTTATATCTAATTCTATAAGAGCCTTTTTATCTTTACCTATTTTCAAATTTCATTTTTCCGTAGTAATTTCCCATCTCTAAGCGTCAATATACGGTCACATACATCAAGCATTTTTTCATCGTGCGTAATCATAATTGCTGCTTTTTTATTTTTCTTTACTTCATTCTTCATCATTTCAACAACTTCTCTAGCACGTTTTGAGTCCAAACTAGCAGTAGGCTCATCGGCTAAAATCAAATCTGGATTATTCATAAAAGCACGAGCAATGGCTACACGTTGTTTCTCACCACCAGAAAGCTGTCTAGGAGGTTCTGGTGCAAAAAGATAATAAAGCGCATATATTCCTAACGGAATCGTATCTTATGCTGCAAGTCCAAACAATTGATGGATGAATTCTTTCTGATTTTGGACAGACTGGTCCCGTAAATCAACCTGTTCTTTTTTTATCATATGCATGGCTTTTACTCCAGAAAGAATGGATGTAGCTGTGTCAAAACATTTGAACCCTAGCATAGAACGAATTCGCTTCTTTATAAAGCGATGATCTTGTTCTACTATGTTATTCAAGTACTTTTGTTGTCTAAGTCGCATACCATCAGGTATGCTTTTTCTTACGATTAGTCAACCTATAGATTTTTGATGGATTGAGTACCAAAAATCTATATCACACATGTATCCACGTATAACACATACTAAATACCCCTAATATGATTCTTTTTTTTACTAGGGGGAGATATGATATGATGAATAAAACTATGATATTAGGCCGTTAACCGATA
>NZ_JAKUFP010000039.1:0-36450 GCF_022663495.1 Bacillus cereus group sp. BfR-BA-01383 | reverse complement strand
TTTTGAATGTATACTTTTGTTATGTAAATTGAGGATATCAGGTAATTTGGTAAGAATTCAATATTTCCGGTGATTCGAATGTAAACTAATAATAAAAAGTTCACATTCGAACTTACAATTGAAATCCAACATACAATGCTATGAGCATTTACAAAATAGTTTTGGTCAAAACCACAGCGATTGCTGTGGTTTTTCTTATTGACGAAATTGAAAATAAACTTCTATTCAAAAGCTTATATTGGAATATTTTAAGAAAAACAACATGAATTATAGTAAGTGAATGTGTGTGTGTCCTAAATATATAATTATTGCTATAAACAACTTAACGTTATAAATTCACATTTCCGGGACACTTAATTAAGAAAAATAGGATGATCTTATAAATAAATAGAGGTAGTTGTATTGTGTCTGTCAACGGTAAGCGGACGGAATGGAGCGAGCAGCGAAATGAAGGAGCATTAAGGAATTGACAGATTGACTATGCAACCCTCTTGTGGTTGTCAAAAGGTACCCTTTTGATCCTGCCTACCGGCGAGGGAGCCCCCAAGGATTTTGGGGTTTGCTAACCTATATTGAATTTTATAAAACCCTCTATGAATACTTATTCATAGAGGGTTAATATAACGTCCTATTATAAGAAGTTAGATATTCTCATAATCCCCATGATACTAAAATTCTGTACATGACTTAAGATTTATTCTTCTATTTTACTTTTCAGCAATTCTTTTATATATTGCTTGTTCAGATGACTGTTTAGATGTAAGAGCTTCTATTATTTTACGATGATTTTTATTTACTTCTAGCAGCTAATTATTTATTACGCGCAATTGTTTTATCACGAACTATATAAAATTCCTACGTTTTTATGCACATATAAAACAATTTTCTTGATTAATTGGCAACTAAACATATGTAGTATAGGGACCGAACGTCCCTATAGGAATCTGTGTAACAATGGAACTAAATCATGAAATGAGTACTAGCTGATTTTGATTTTTTAAAATTCCTTGTCGAACGTTTAACAAGAAAACCTGAAAGATGAAAAAAATTGATCGCGCAGAACTAGATGATGAGCTATTAACGAAACAAGAATTTTAGCATTTTAAAAATAATAAGAATTAACTAAAATTACTGATTTGCGTTATTTTACATATAGATAGGATAGCTACATCTAAACCATTAGCTTGAATTTTTACTGTTCCTTCACCTACTGACGAAATCGAAGCATTTTGTATATTATTAAACGCAGGTCCAAGTACATCAATATCAGCCGTTATTATAGTTTGTAAAAATTCTCGTATAGGATCTTCACAACAAGCACATTCACCTGTATTATCAACAGGTGTTTCAAGATCAATATTATTTATTATTGCTGCTGGATTGTCAGGGCCAGGGGCGGTCTTTCCAGCTACGCCTGTTACTTTACATATTGGAACAGCAATCGTATTAGCTCCTTGTGTAACTATTGCAATGAAATTAGATGCTGACTGAAAAGCTACATTTTGTAAATTACCAGATGTATCATCAATTGTCCCTAAAGTAATTATTGTTCCTACCGGTATTTGAGATAATACATTTTGCATTGGTGTAACACAACAATCACACTCAGTATCTTGTGTTGGACCAGTTGCTCCAGTTGCTCCAGTTGCACCTGTTGCTCCAGTTGCTCCAGTTGCTCCAGTTGCTCCAGTTGGACCAGTTGCTCCAGTTGCTCCAGTTGCTCCAGTTGCTCCAGTTGCTCCAGTCGCTCCAGTCGCTCCAGTTGCTCCAGTTGCTCCAGTTGCTCCAGTTGCTCCGGTTGCACCTGTTGGTCCAGTCGCTCCTGTCGCTCCAGTTGCTCCAGTTGCTCCAGTTGCTCCGGTTGCACCTGTTGGTCCTGGTTGTTCAACAGGAAAAGCACATGGGAAAGGAATATGATTACATTTGTTAAAATTACCCATTTTTTCACCCACCTAAAAAAATATAGAATATATTAGTATTTTATAATTTACATAAAATACTAATATATTCTATGATTTTAAAAAACAAATGATCTGGTAATATTACTCAATTTTTATCATTAAATTAATTTGTATTAATTTAGAACATTTTAAGTGTAAATGTAATGATTGATTACAAAAGTAAAAATTTATAAAAAAAGAGATGAAGCCCCAATCCATCTCTTAATTTGAGTCAATATTTCGGACACAAAAAAGTTAAATATAAGCTACTTCTATAGTTAAATTTTCTATAGCTTGAGGAGTTTTATATCCAATAATACTATGAATTCGCTTGCGGTTATACCCTCCCTCAATGCATTGAAATAGTGCTAAGTTTACTTGTTCCAACAGTGTTTGATGAATCTTTAGTACACCATAACACTCTTTGCTATCTTGATAAATGTGTTTAATTCATTATTTTCACGACTACACTTCGACTCTGCTTTGTGATGAGATTGGTAGTAAGAACTTCTTGCTATTCCAAGAGCTTGGCACATTGTATGAACAGAGTACGTTTCCTTTTGGCAATCAATAAATGATTGTATTTCTGTATCGTTTATTATCTCGCGAATATAGCCATTTTTTAAAATTTCATTCTCTTCTTTTAGACGAAGCAGTTCTTTTTTCATTCGTTTTAGATCGTCCAATGTTATTTTGTCCAGTATTTTTTCATCTTCATCAACTGATGTAATAGAAGTATATTTTTTAATCCATTTATAAATTGATACTTCTGATACGCCATACTCTTTACCTAATTCTTTTACGGATTGCCCCGAATGATATAATTCAACCACCATTATTTTAAACTCTTCATTAAATTTCTTGGTTGTCATAAGGACTTAACTAAGTTGTGTCCTTATGAATATACTAAACCCACTCCTTCTGATCTAGAGTGGATTTATATCAATTATAGTTTATGCATTTTTTTGAAAAGGTTTCATTCTTTTATCTTAAGGTAAATAAAATTTAATTTAAAACAAAGTATGATTAACATTCCACAATTCCAATAAAAAAACTAACCATTTGGTTAGTTTTTTAGAATAAGTTAGAAGAGAAAAACATGTCTTAAAATGCATAGCGCTTGCAATTGGATGTATTTCCTTATTATTAATGTGGTATTCTTATTTCTTTTTATAAAAACCTTGGTGTCTTATACTATCTCGTTGTAAAAAATATTGCGAATATAAAAGGACACATTTTATGTCTCTTTTTATATATAAACCTAATACAACACAATATCATTTCTTTGCATTACAAAAAGAAAAACTATTACAATCGGTCGCTAATGCACCATAATTAAAAACAGAGTTAAGAGACTCAAAAACCCTTAGTGCTGGAAGCCATTGTGACGGCTTGTACTACTTTCTTAAAAACATTATATGTAGACATTTCTAGTGATGAATAATAAAAAGAGATACCAGGTTGAACAAACAAAACATTTGCATTTACAATATGTATACTTTTCACTTTTTTTAATGTAGGGTGCGCACAAAAATAACAAGAATAGAGCTATATTTATAGTACTTATAAATATTAGCTCTATTCTTCACAGGCGCAACAGGAGGAACAGGAACCTCCTATACCCTATATATATGTTTCATTATGAAATTTGTGAATAAAATTTTCTTTTTGCTGTATATATTTAACTTTATTATTGTTCTTTTTATCAAAAACGAAAGATCTCCCTCTTCTTAACGTATAAGAAAGCAACTCGCTAATGTCCAAAAGGTGTCTAAACATACAATTTTCCCGAAATGGCGTTGTGACCCCTAATAATCATCTCCATAACCTTCTTCATATGGAAATGAGAAAATGTCACACCATACACATAACCCTTTTGGAGAAATAGCATCTGGATGATAATTGGCCCCCCATCCACTGCATCGTATTGTGTTGTCTTCGAAAGCAGCTACCATACCGCCGATTATTAAAGCAATAAATGCACAAGTAATACCGAAAATACACCAATAATCCAAGATATACGAGCATTAAAATAGACGACTTATACGTTCTGTATTCTTTTTAGTTACCGCTGTTTTTTAAATTTAAAATTGTTCTTTTGTCATTACAGTCATAAATTCTTTAAAAAACTTTTTATAATCAAAATTTACAGCAATCCGCTTTCGTCGCCTATTGTCTAGATTTTCAGGAGTAAAGAAGTTTCGAAGATCCCCGATACTTTGTCCACGAGCTGGACCTTTTTCAGCGATTAAAATTTGAGATTCATAATAGGTGAACATATCATCATATATGATTCCCATTAATGGCATAATGTCATGAACTGGGCGGTTCCGGTGCGAAAACTTCAAGGTAATTGCAAGTAATCTCTAAATCTTGGACATACTGATACTATTACTCTAAAAAAGGTGCGGGATCAGTATGGAAAATCGAAATTTATTCAAGTGGAAGCATTATCATCATGATATTATTTTGCAAACAGTAAGATGGTACCCACGGTACAACTTGAGCTTTCGTGATTTGGTGGAAATGATGGAGGAAATAATGAAAAAAACAAATTAAAAACAACAAAACGCATAGAATCTGAAAAGAAAATATGTCTTTGTAAGATTGTAATATTTTCTTTTTTTCAAATCCCGTTCTCCTTTCACCTGTAATATATGAAAGGAACAACGAAAGGTTTACTTCAATGACTATATAATATTTTAAAATCGCATTTTAATAATTTTTAAATTAACCATATCATCTCCATTATCTTACATTAGCTAACAGACTAAATTATGATATGACATAAGTATCAACAGCGTTGATACATCGTTGTTCACGGTTAAACTTAAATCGAAACTAAAACTGAATATTATTTCATGCACAATGAGTTTATGAACGTTAATATTCATGTTATCCAAATACATGTCTCCTACATAAAATAATAATGAATTTAACATACTGTTTTAAAAAATCTAAGTAAAAACCATTGGATACGGAAGTAACAGTTTAACTGCTTACTTTTATAACCTTAAATTCCAGTACAAGTAATTTTAATTAAGTGAAGTTCTTGTTACAAAAATTCTCTTTTCAGGCATTTTTCTTACGCATTATTGTTTTTTAGAATGAGTAAAGGAGAGTAATGATGAAAAATATATCAATCTTAATCCCCTATAGATCTGATAAAGGTCCAAGGGATGTCATATTCAATTGGGTAAAGGATTTCTATAATCGATTACTGCCAGAAGCAGAGATTTGTGTAGGCTGTTGTAATACAAATCTCTTTTCTCGATCACAAGCAGTCAATAATGCTGCACGAAAAGCTACAGGAGATATCTTTATAATCGCGGATGCGGATATTGTATACGACCCAGAACTTATTAATGAAGCAATAAACCTACTTGATAATCATGCTTGGATAGTTCCGTATTCTGATATTCAATATTTAACAGAAGACAGTACAAAGGAATTACTAAATACAGAAGTAATTTGGCCCATTAAACTGGAACTAGAATTAAATCCTGTCAGTGCTTATATAGGTAATATAACAGGAGGCTTAGTCATTATCCCTAGAAAGCATTTTGAATCTGTAAATGGCTTTGATCAAAGATTTCTCGGATGGGGTGGGGAAGATGACGCATTTGCATTATCTGTTAATACCATCTGTGGCCATTTTAAAAGGTTGGACAGAAGTATATATCACTTATGGCATCCGCCTGTTAAGGCAACTGGCAATCCCCATTATGAAATGAATTATTCTTTGTATACACGCTATGCACATGCAAGCAATAATCCAGAAATCATGAGACAGCTTATTTTAGAAAAAAAACAATGAGACTTTATTTTCTATTTCTCTAGAAAATATACTTTTCGTCTTATCAACTCCTAGATGCATCTAATTTTCCTATTAGTTTTCCAAACATACATTTCGCAATCCTGTATTTCCCACATAAACATAAGATTTATACTGTAAGTCTTATCTGACTCATACTCAAAGATTGATATAAAAAAGAGAAGTATACAGGAAGCTCCATTTTGTATACCTCTCTTTTATTTTTTTATGGGAATCCAGCATCTTTTCAATGCTGTACTAAAAAGTAGTTTGCCCTACAACCCTCCTCTATTAAAAATTTTTGTATTCATTTTAATATTAACTTTATATAGAATTACGAATTCAATATTAAATAAATTTCTAAGCATTCGTTGATACTATTGATTCAAAGTCATCTGTATAAGCAACCAGCTGCCCCCAATTCAGAAGTACTTCATCACTTACTTGCCATGTATGTTCATTAGGATCTCTCCTTAGTGCGGTGAAATCAAAGCGATCAGTTGAATACATTTTAAATCCATACAGCTTACAGTCTGCTATGAAAAAAGCATCTTCAGCTATATTCCTACTCCTAAATTTCACTTTACTGAATACTTCCTTTTTTACTACAAGGGTCGCACCAGCCACCCAATCGGTGTATGTGTGTTCCTTATCATTTGCTAAAATTAATGCTCTTTTGCTTTTAATATACATATAGAAAGAATTCTTACCCACAATAGAAACGTCAGGTTTTTTAAACCCTTCTATGGAGCGAATGATGTAGGCTGCTCCATAGTAATCATCATCATCAAATTTCGCGATGTAGTCATACTTAGACTGATCAATCGCAAAATTCAAACAATCACCCAAAGTATATTCTTCACCTAGCTGATATATATTCACATTTCTGTAGCCGCTTGCCTTTTCCTCCCACCTTTTGAAATCCATAGTGCCTCTATTTAGAATTATGATTAATTCTTTGTCTTCCCCTATTTGTCTTTCATAATTCGCAAAAACATTGTCCATAAATTCTTCTCTCATCGTACAAGTTATAATTGACACCATTCACAAATTCCTCCTATGGAAGCAAAATAAGCTCGAATTATTATCCGGCAGCGCTCAACCCTTATATTTACTCCACCCCCCCAAGGTTTTCCTTGCTTTTCGATCTTGCCCGATCCAATTGAAATCACCACAAGGGGCATCAAGATTATCACAACATGTAATTACGCATGGGACCCCATATAAATAAAAATCCATACATCTTCCAGCTAATCTTATATGTTAGATTAAGATTTAAATAATATCTTTTATAGTTTGTGTTTTTAACTCGCCTAATTGTTTTGCCTTATGATGGGAGTCATTAACTAGCATAGTCAAGATTGTCTCCTTTCTTTTATGGACATCATTATTTATAGTTAAGCCGGTAAACTTTATGTTCAAGGAGAAAAAATTAAATAGATCAACAAGTTCATTCATGTTCCATTCTCTAACATGGGAAATGTTTTCAGGTGGCCCAAAATCATTTTTTCCTCTTACAATGTCTCTTTCAGGCGTAGATAATATGCAAGCAGGCGCAGAATTCATCATATTCTTTATATTCCATAGTAAGTAGCATGGATTTTTGAGGTGTTCAATTACGTCCGAACACACTATAACAGATTTATCGAGAATGTCTTTTGAAATATTTAACATTTGAGAGGATTCAAGATCATGATTTATCCATGTTCCATAGTTGTAATTTTTTTGGCAAAACTCCATATTACTTCCTATATCTACTCCTATAATTTGAAATTCAGGAAAGCATTTCACTAGTTTCCCAGCAGTTCCACAACCAATATCTATAACATACGAACAGTCTAAATACTTTCCTAAATACTTGACCAAAGCATACACTTGTGGTTGCCAAGTCATATTAGTAAAATCATCAAAATACTGAGGGTTCAAACGGGATTTATACCCCTTTTTTATAGAATAATTATTTTCTTGAATTACCTTAATAAAAGCAGAATCCATTTTTTCTACATCTCCCTCTTTTTATTAATTAATGTAAAAATTTTTTATCTTTCCAATTAAGGGAATTATTATTCTTAAAAAATCAATGTTGTTACACTTTATGTAAACAATACATATTTTGCTACAGTAAGATTATAATTCATAAATAATCACTTCTTTTTCTTATTTCCCGCAAAAATGAGTTTTTTGACGTTAATTTTTAAAGAATAACTTTCTAATAGTTAGATAAAAAGTATGTTTTTATGCTTATCATTTTATAAATACTGGCAGCTAAATATATAATTCATTTAATTTAATTAAATTCATTCAAAGTCTAGACTATACAATGTATTGAAATAAAGAAGATAATATACTTTGTCTACCTGAGGACGCATCAATCCAAGTGAGTTTTTTAAGATTGAATTCCGGCAATCTCCTCACATCATTGTTTAGAAAGAAGTAAGAGTTCTCCTATCCTCATACCTGTTTCATACAGCACCTTGAATATCAATTTGTTTCGTATCCTTAATTTTTCATTATTAAGCCATCTCTTCTCAATCGTATGATAAAATTGCTTTGTTACATCAGGGAATATTCTCTTCTTATCAGCTTTTTTAGGATTCTTCCGCTAAAAAAAGAATAGACAGATCCATTCCAATTCTTTGTAGCGTGTCTCAAGTAGCCCTTATTATATAAATTATGTTTAAGTTTAGATGTACTTTTTATATCAATCTCTTGAATAAATCCTTCCATTACTTCGAAGTACCAATAAAATGTACTTAATGTAGCCAAGTATCTATTTAATGTTGCTGCGGATACTTTTCCCCTAACGTTCTTAGAATCCACATACTTTATAAAACTAGGCATATGGCGCGGTTTCACTCCATAAACTTGCAAATCCTCTAACTCCATCCACTCATAATAAATCTTTAAATCCCGTATATAACTTCTTATAGTGTTAATAGATTTCCATTGCTGAGTTAAATGATTGGTAAAATCTAAAACCTCGGGGACAATCCTTATATTATCATATACTAATACAACAGAATTCAAAGTCCTCTCTATCTTCACTGAACATTCTCCTCTCCCTTGTCTCAAATAAAAAAGAATAGAGTAGTCAAGATATGACTACCCCCACTAAAGATATCAACAATACAAATATTACACTAGGTGTGTTATTCTGGATATTCAAATTAAAAATCCTACAAAAATGACAAATAGGGACACAGTCGGGATAGTTCCAGTCGGAGGAAGGCACCTTAGGGTGTCTTTTCTTTTTTTATTCAATTTATTAAGATACGCATACAAAAAAAGAGGGTAAAAAGATCTTTTAAAAGATTGTGCATTTGTAATTTCATCAATCTCTCTTTTTAATTCATTAATTCTAGATACATCATTAAAAGTTAATAATCGTATTCCAAGTACTTGAAGAGACTCATATTCCTTCACTATTGGAGTTTTTCTTCCTGAATATTTTCTTTGTGAAGGAGCCAAAATCATTTGTTCGCTAGTTGTTGTTATCATAATTCCTTTTAAACCCTTATTATTTAAAACTGTCTGGTTCACATTTAAAATATCATCTAAAGAAAAACCTAAAACTTGTTCTGGGTAATCTCCTTCAATACTCAAACTAGTCCATATATTGCTAAATCCTTTATCATAAAGAATTACTTTTTTATTAGTTAAATAAAGAGTACCTTCAGCTCTAACATTCCATATACAATCTGGTTCCCCATCTGAAACTTCACTTATTGAACTTAAGGTTACACCACCAATACTTGAGGATGTTTTGTAAATACATTTGATCCCTATGGTTAAATGTATATCCATACCAAGCTACATCATCTTGTTGAAATAAACATAACTCATCATGTTCTAAAAAATGATTAAACTTCCCTAAATCTATCGTAGAATGTTTAGTTGTATTATTACTAATAACCTTCTTATCTGTAACAAGAAGCATAAGATGGCCGTTTTGGTCAACTTATGCTTCTAATATGCATACAACAAAAAAAGATAACTCAACAGACCATTATTAGTAGGTTACTTAATTCCCGTTATCAGAAGTGAAATAAGCTTACACATCCAAGTTGTTGATAATAGCTAACATTTAATGATCTGTCCATTTGCCATTAATCTTTACATTTTCTTTAGCTATACCTTCTTTTTTAAACCCTACTTTTTCTAATACACGAATAGATGCCATATTGTCAGGCATAGCTCCTGCTTCCATTCTATGTAGTTTTAATTCTCTAAATGCAAAGTCTACAACAAGTTGAAGAGCCTCTGTTGTATAGCCCCTTGAATTATGCTCCCTATCTAAGGTAAATCCCGTATAACAGCTTTGGACGTCCCCCCTAGAAATTTGAGTTAATGAAATGTCTCCGATAAGTTTATCAGTTGCTTTTAAAAAGATTCCAAAAGCGTATACTTGGCCTTCGTCTTTCTTTTTTAATGCCCGTTCAATGCGTATTTTTTGATGTTCTTCTGTATAAAAGACTTCTGGGAGTAATGGACAAACTCGTTGAAAAAATTCGCGATTTCTAGTATGTAAGTTAGCTCGCTCGCGTCAGAAATTTTGTAAAGTCGAAGATATATTTGTTGTCCTACTAGTTTCATAAAAACCCTCCGATATCCTTTTAATACAATTTTATTCTCGTCAAATCTTATAAATCCCTTTTGTATATTATATTCATGTTAGGTTAACATAACCTCTCGATTATCGGTAACAAGGACAAAGAGAAACCCCGACTCTCACAAAGGAGCCTCCTTTTTTTGTTCTATGGATTTATGCATTTTTTATACATTCCTATCCTGGCGCGGTTTTAGGGTTCTTGTTTGTTATTGGATTAGCCGAAAAACTGTATAAAATTTCGCATGCTCTTAGCGTGGGGGAGTCCGAAATACTGGCGGTACCCCTTATAGTTCCTTAATAAAAGATTCAACTCTATTAACTTGGTTTGACCTTAATATCCTCCCTACATTCCCAAAAACTCAATAATCATTTCACATACTTTATCCATCTCTTCGATATCTGGAAAATGTGCACTATTTTCAAATATAACAAGTTTACTATTTTTCATTTGTTTCGTTATTCTATTACTCATTCCCACACCCGTGTTATAGTCATGCTCCCCGACTATGACACACGTATCAGTTTCTAAATCTTTAATGCACTCAATAAGCGGTAAAGCTGATTTTGTTTCAAAAATAACTTTACTCATCTTCCCTGGATTATTTAGCTGACTTTCCTCCCAAAGACTTCGATTTAGCTTTGCAAATTTTTCATTTTTAAACAGTAGTCGATCTACAGTTTCTGTATCAACTATACTCCAAACTTGATTATATCTTTCTTTTAAAGGAATTTCTGAATTGCTTATTATCGATATTTTTTCTTTCATTTTCCCTTTCGTTATTTGTAAAAAACCTTCTATCTGCACATTATACATTTCATCATAATCATCTAACGATGGGGCTTGTAATACCATTTTTTCAACCACTTCTGGGTATTTCAAAGCATATTCTAAACAAATTTGTCCACCAAAAGAATAGCCTAATAAATTTACCTTCTCTACATTTAATTGCTTTCTTAATTCCTCTAAATCTTCCACTAGAGTATGTATTGAATAATCATCGTCATCTTGTGGTACCTCACTTCGTCCGCATCCTCTTCGTTCGTAATAAACTACTGTTATATATTCTTCTAACTTCAATCCAAGTGTTCTTTCGAATACATAATGATTACCACCTGGACCTCCATGTACAATAGCGAGAGGAACTGTATTATGAGTTGCCCCTGCAATTTTACACCAATGTTGAATCCCATCGATTTTCAAATAATGTACACCATCTTGGAACATATACTGAATCACTTATCCTCTCTCCTCATAACCCACTTATTACTATCTACGTTTACACCTTTTCCCTTTAAAGTCTTTAGACCCTATCCTTATTTATATGAATAGCTTTCTTATTCAAAAATAGATTTTTAAAAATTCCTCCTCCACAATTAATAGACCTATTCCAACTAATTTATTTATTTGTAATGGAATGCTCTCCATTACAAATAATCCGAATGTATCAATACATAACGTAACGACCAATTGAGTAATAAGGCTAATTAGCACCGTATACGCTGGACCTAACCTCTTTATTGCACCCATTATACAAATAATTAACCCACCAAATGCACCAGCTGCTAAATATACTTTTTTCACACCCTTTAAATCGGTTACTTTCTCTTCTTTCTTTAACAAAAATACAGTTGTTGCAAAAAGGAACCCCATTAAATGAGTTATAATACTTGTTGACCATATGCCGATATGTGAACTAAGTTTCGCATTAAAGGTTCCTTGGAGTGTTATAAATACGCCAGCAAAAACAGCAAATACAATACCTTTCAAAAAATCACCTCCTAATCTTCTATCTATGAATTAATTAAAAGCTATTATCCAACAAAGGCAAAAGGACAAATGTCACATCACTATGAAAATAACTAGAAATGAACAAAAAAACACACCTCAAAATATTTGAGATGCGCTTTCATAAATCCATCGATATATAATGTTTTAAAAATAATAACTACGCTATATTAGCAGGTTTATTCTTCATAACAAGCTTTGCAAATAAGAAACGCACAAGCGGCCCCATAATAATTAATTGCAATGGATACGCCATAATGAAATTTTTAATAAAAATTGAAAAGTAAGTAGAAATGAATGAGTCACCATGTAACCCATTATGTAAATACATCATAGCCATACCGAAAAATGACATAAAGAATACCATTCCGATTACCATAGTTGTCGCCATTGCAATGATAATATTTATTTTCTTCGATTTATCAAACGGTAACGCGAATACAATTTTTTTCGCACAAGATCCAACGATACATACTTCAATTAATAGCGCAATAATAAATCCAATTAGTAGTTCTAATACGATCTCCTTAATATGAATTGGCCCTCCTGCTCCATTCATTAGTAAATTGTAAAACGTCATTACGATAACCATCCCTAGGCATATCATCATGCCAAATTGGAGGTTTTCCTTTCTTGTTGTTGGCAATTTTAAGCATCCTTTCTCTTTTAGTCTTTGTCATTATATCGATATTGGAAACTTCTTCGTAAGTGAACAAATTCAAAACATTTTCATATATTTTCTTTCCTTTCTACTCAAATTCTCACTTTTATTTATAGAGGTTTTATATATCGTAATGTTGAATTATTAAATTTAACTTTGCAATACATGATAATTACTATTAGGAGGATAACCATGAATGAACAAGGATTTTTCGTATATCACATCGTTACAAGGAAAAAAATGAGTATCGGACAAATCATTCATTTTGACAAAAATGAAACTAATACTCTATATCGCTTCTTTTTTGAAAGAGAGCAATTAAATGCTACTGGTGAAGATTCCATGCAGATTTTAAAAAATCATTATATAAATGACGAATTGCATATAAATAATGAAAATGCTCAAGTAGTTATGAATTATATAGATCAAACAATTAGAGCGGTTAGAGAAACGATTGTAGAAATGGTTAGACTGCAAGAATTTCCTGAATATCCTTCAAGGTTGTCTTGCTTATATGCTTCGAAAAGCTATGAAGATGCTTTGAAATGGAAAGCGCTATTTGATTCTTACCATCGAGAAGTTTTGCAGATTGTTAAACTTCGAGTGATTGGTAGTTCTTTTGAAGGTGACGGAAATCTTTTACCGAAAGAAGATGGTATTCCTTTCGCTCAAAAAATTGAACAAGCTAGAGAGTATTGGAAAGGAAATGTTAGAAATGAACTTCCTGAGCTATTAATTAACGGGAAGATTGAAGTGGTGGAAATTATTGATGATTTTTCAACTGCCAATAATCTGTAAATATATGAATCATGACAAAACATAAAAAAGAGTATTGAATTTATCTTCAATACTCTTTTCATACATTTAAATTATATTTGAACAGCATAAGCTTCAATTTAATTTGAGTTAAGTTTTACAGATTAACCATTTCATAACCATTTACAAAATACTCTATCGTTTCTAGCTCATCTTCATTTAATTCTCTACCCAATTCTTGTTTATACGCTACCTTTATCTTCTCTGTATCACCTTTATAAGTTTCTGTCTTGGTTCCTACTGTTTTCAGCAAATGAATTTCTTGTAAAAATTCAGCCCGCTCTATTGCCTCCCCATGAGAAAGAATATAGGTCTCAGCATCAAATTTCTCTAATTCTTCTATTAATTTAATCGTTCGTTTCGTCGTATAATTCCACTTTGAAGAAAAAATATCTGCATATATACAGTCTCCTAAAAACAAAATCTTTTCTTCTTTAATATAAATAACAACGGAATCATGTGAATGGTCTCCACCCACATGTTGTAACACACATGTCACTTCACCAAGGTCTAATTCCAATTGATTCTGGAACGTTAAGGTCGGAGGAATAATTTTAATATTTCTCAATCGCTCACTGAACTCTTTTTTTATACACTCCGCACAAAATTCAATTTCTGTACCTTCTTTCACTCGTGCATCCAACGCCTCATCCGTCCATTCATAAGAAACAAGTTTATTCATCTCTTTTTTTGTTTCAGAATGCGCAATAGACAATGCATCTTGTAGTACAGGCAATCCAAAAATATGATCCCAATGCCAATGTGTTAATGCTACAAAATCAGGAGTTGAAATATTCTGTTCTTTGAGCATTTCTAGAAATAATTGCGCATGTGCTTCTGAATTACCCGCATCAATCATTAAAGTTTTTTCTTTTCCAACGACCATTCCTAATATAGGTCTATCTGTTTCAGAAACTGGTGTCATATACCAAAATGAGTTTCCTATTTTTTTAATTTGCTGCATAATTAGTTCCTCCATTTACTACTACCCTCTGTAATTCTTAATATTTGTGAAAAATTCTTTTCAGCAGAATGCTCTTGATTTTCTGCTACTACACTTTACCGTAGGACGAAAATTTTTTAGAGCATACCTTACTTATCACTACAGTAAAATCAATTTTTTTATACGTCTTTATGATATTGTTCTACAAGTTTATTAATACAAGATAAACAAGCAGTTGAACCTTCTACGGGATGTTCTTCATGACAGATTGAACACCACATCCATGCGTCCCCTCCTGCCTCATTATTACGATTTATTGTGCGTCCTTCTTTACTTGTTCGCTCTTGGTTTCTTGCAGTTCGAATGAGCCCGCGTACAATCCGCTCAGGTTTTATGTAATCCATTGGCTGCGAATCTTTACTTAAATATAAAGGGTGTCTCGGAAATCCATCCCTTGTTTTCCCGAGGCAGTATAAATGATAACCTTGAAACAATTCATGAATATCTTTGTGCCTATTGTGATACTTACAATTTTCACCCCATGCAGCAATTACCATATCCGCACGGTTCAATGCACGAATCACATGATTTTCGTTTTCAGGACCAATTGCATCTTCTTTACTTACTTGAAGCAATTCTTCACGATTTGTTGCAATATAGGCAAACAAATTTACAATTTCCAATGAACCAAAACCAAGTCCCTTCGCAAAATTGAAACAACGCTTGGAAGTCGCATCTTCGCTATCTTGATTGGCTGAACTTGGATTTAACATAATAAACAGTACTCGTTCTTTATGTGGGTCCCAAATACGTTCTAAAGAATAACGATATGTCTTAGAATCATCAAACAACGCCATACTTTCCATTACTTCTCCCCCTTTAATCCTATCATACTATAATCTGCTCTTCGCTACGAAACATGAAAAAGTAGAATGCAAAAATGCACTCTACTTCCTACCTGAATCGTCTTGATAGGATTCGAACCTGCGGCCTCCCTCCCTGTCAAGGAAATATGCTCCCACTGCGCCACCAGACGATAGTTTGTATATTGATCGACTCTATATTTCAATCATTCTACCTGTATCGTGAATTTTCTGCTAAAAATCAATCTTGTTACAATGGAATAAGATCTGATAAGCTTCTATTTTCTACATCATATCGTTTGGGATTTTCGTATTCAGATAAAGTGAAACTTTAAACAGTGGGGAGTGTCCATCCCCCACTGTTTATTAGTTGAACCAATCGGGCTTTAACGGGCAGCCCGCCTCCCATCTAACTACCTCGCATTCCCCGACTTTTGAGATGGACGTCTTATTGCCCGTTAAAGCGGGATAAATTCCATTTTGTCTGCAAACTTATTCCCCATTACATATTTTCACTTGAATTTAATATGTAAATTATAACGAATTATTAGTTTTTTCTCTATAATCAAACACAATTACTTGGACTAATCTAACTTTCCTTTTCGTAAGCTAAAAATAAGTGGAAAGAATCGGAGTGTGATACTATGGAGCGATTATGGATTCCAATGATTGTAACGTTTTTTTCGTTCGGTGGATTACTTTTAGGTGGTGCTGTTGGATTTGCAACACGCCAACTAATTGAAGAAAAGATGCATCGTTTATACGCATTATGTGGTGGCATTTTACTTGGGTTATTATCACTTGAAATTATTCCTGAAACATTTTCAAGCTATGAAATCATTGGCCCTATACTTGGTATAGCTATCGGTATTTTAGTTATGAGTTTATTAGATAACTATTGTCATCATCCGATGATACATAAAAAAAATCAACAAGCATGGCAAACCTTCCTTTTTCTTTCTTTCGCCATATTCATCCATAATATGCCGAGTGGCTTTGCGTTAGGAACAGCTTTTATAAATCATAACGAATCTGCCATTCCTTTCTTACTTGCGATTGTAATTCACCATATTCCAGAAGGATTAGCTTTAATTATCCCCTTTCTCTTTACAAAGCATAAATATATTTCATTTTTATTAACAACTTTATTACTTTCTCTTATTCTCGGTACCGGTACGATTTTTGGCATTTTGATGGAAGGAAAAGCTCTGCATCTGCAAGGGCTTATTATGGGAGGTGCTATTGGTTCACTTGGCTATGTGACAATTCACGAAATGCTTTGGAAAGCAAAGAAACAGCTCCCTTTCCTTTCATTCTTAACGTGGGCAACTAGTGGCTTTTTACTAATAACATTGTTCACTCTATTCACTGCACACCATTAAAATAAATCAGTTTTATTTTTTGTATATTTTTCCTCTTTTTCCAAAACATAATGTTATCTACCTATTTATAAGGAGGAACAATTATGTTTGGAAAAACAGCCGGTGAAGCATTAGTTGATCTATTAATTGACTGGGGAGTAGAACACATATACGGAATGCCTGGTGATTCCATCAATTCTATTATTGAAGCTTTAAGAAAAAAACAAGATAAAATCAAATTCATTCAAGTTCGCCATGAAGAAGCTGGAGCATTAGCAGCGGCTGCCTATGCAAAATTAACAGGAAAACTTGGCGTTTGCATGGCAATCGCAGGACCTGGCGCTATTCATTTATTAAACGGTTTATATGATGCGAAACTCGATAAAGCCCCTGTACTAGCAATTTCAGGACAAGTGGAATCTGATTTACTCGGAACGGATTTTTTCCAAGAAGTAAACTTGGAAAGAATGTTTGATGATGTTGCGGTTTATAACCAGCGCATTATGTCAGCAGAACAACTACCTGCTGTAGTGAATCAAGCGATTCGAATGGCATATACGAAAAAAGGTGTATCTGTTCTAACCATTCCAGATGATGTTCCGAAATTCGAAATAAAAAATGGTGCTCGTGTTACAAACGCTTCTTTTACATTGCCAGAGTTATTTCCGCAAGAAGAGGATTTAGCTATAGCAAAACTCGCACTTAATGAAGCGAAAAAACCTGTTATTTTAGCCGGAAAAGGAGCAAAACATGCGAGGGAATCTTTACTTGCATTTGCAGAACATATCGGTGCTCCAATCGTACTTACGTTACCAGCTAAGGGGATTATTCCTGATGAACACCCTCTTTGTATCGGTGGGTTAGGGTTAATTGGAACAAAGCCTTCTTATGAGGCAATGAAGCATGCGGATACTTTAATTATGGTTGGTACTTCTTATCCGTTCACTGGTTTCTTACCTGAGAAAGCAAAAACACTTCATATTGATACAGATCCGGCTCAAATCGGGAAACGTTATGCGACAGACATCGGCTTAGCTGGTGATGCTGATAAAACATTAAAATGGTTAATTGAAAATGTAGAAAAACATGAAGACCATACTTTCTTAGAACACCACCAAGAAATGATGAAAAAGTGGGAAGAAAAATTACACAATCAAGAAGAAGACTCTTCCACTCCAATTAAACCACAGCGAGTTATGCACGCTCTGCAGAAAGTAGCAGAAGATGACGCAATTCTTTCAGTCGATGTCGGAAATGTAACAGTATGGACAGCAAGGCACTTCCGTATGACAAACCAGCAATTTATCATTTCTAGTTGGCTTGCAACACTTGGTTGTGGTTTACCTGGTGCCCTCGCTGGAAAAATTGCGTTCCCAAATAAACAAGTGTTTGCAGTTTGTGGTGACGGCGGGTTTGGAATGACAATGAACGACTTCGTAACGGCTGTTAAATATAAGCTGCCAATCGTTGTTGTCGTATTAAATAATAATAAAATCGCCATGATAAAATTCGAACAAGAGGTTATGGGGAATATCGAATTCGGCACTGACTTAACAAATCCTGATTTCGCAAAATATGCTGAGGCGTGCGGTGGTATTGGATACCGCGTCGAACAGTTAGATGAATTACTCCCTGCTTTTGAAAACGCAGTAAAACAAAATAAACCATGTATTATTGATGTAGTTGTAGATGTAAATGAAGCGCCAATGCCAGCAAAAATCACATTTGGCCAGGCAGCCGGTTATACGAAACATATGATAAAAGAATTATTTGAAGAAGGTAAGATTGATTTACCTCCACTTTAAACGAAAAAAGATAGCTGAAAACAATTTGTCTTCAGCTATCTTTCTTTATTTTTGTATCTCTCTATAAAAAGAAAAATTATTCACATTAGACTGTATTTTCTTCTCTATTTTCACTTCTTTATTTTCCCTCTTCGGCCTCCTCAAATTTCCTAGCTTAATCGCATCTTGCATACTATTACTAATATCACGAATGATTTTTTGAGTATTCATATTAATATTATTTACTTGATTATGTCTGTTTTTTCAAGCAACATATCAGCGATATTTTATGTCTATTTCGTATACGTGCTAGCAAGTTCGTTTGCAAACTTGTTAGCGCTTTTTTATAAAAATTGTATAATGCTTTAAAAAGTATGAATCCGTTTTAATCAATCTTTTTCAAAATGGATTCCTTTTGTCTCTTATCAATATTCATATGTTACAATAGTACCAGTAGTATCAGTAAAACCATCAAAACAATTAGAGCAACCACCACAACCACCACAACCGCCACAACCGCCACAACTAAAGCAACCGAAACAACCAAAACAACGGAATCCACCACAACGAAATCCACCACCACCACAACGACCACCACAACCACCACAGCGACCACAACCACCACAGCGACGAGCAGCATCTTCAATATAGTAATATGGATATTGATTTTGCTGGTCCCAATACACAATATTTCCAGAATGGTAATCATTCAGGCTTAACGCTTGTAGTTCTTGTTGAAACTTATTCATTTTCATGACCTCCGTTTGTTAACTACAACCCCATCGATGCTTTCCTATACTTCTGCTTGTTAAATCTAAGTAGAAATAGCGCTATAAACTAAGTTCAATACGTACACCAACAAAATATGACCTATCAGTAGATGATGCACCTTGTTCATATACCTATTTTTATTTTTTTTACTACGGATTCATTTTTATAAATGGAAATTATAATTTTCCTGGTGCACTTGCTGGAAAAATTACTTTTCCGGATAAACAAGTATTTGCAGTTTTACCTCCACTTTAAAATATAAAAGAAAGGTAGCTGAAAACTTATTATTTTCAGCTACCTTTCCCTATTTTGATACCTCTCTATGAAATGAAAAATCGTTCACGGTAGGCTGTGTTTGTTTCTCTACTTTCACTTCTTTATCCTTTTTCTTTGGCATTCTTACGTTTCCTAGTTTTATCGCATCTTGCATACTATTACTAATCAGATTTCCCGACAATATTGTCATACTGTAGAAAGCGATTGGTATTAGTACAATCCATGTGTGTGTAGTTAAGTGACGGAAATTTTGACCAATTAAGCCTGTCCATTCTTTTGTTACACTATCTGCCTCTGTACCAAAGATTATTGTTCCACCGAAAAACAATTGTAACAAACCGAGATGCAAGAGGAGTAATAAAGTGCTTACAAATTGCTGAGCTACTAATAAAAGAAATGATGGTAGCATATGCGGCCATACATGGCGTTTCAACCTCTGCCACTTACTCCCGCCGAGCACAGTGGCCGCCAACATAAATTCTTCATTCTTAATACGTTTTACTTCTTGCGCTACATACAACATAACAGTTGGTACAGCAAGGCACGCAAGAACCACTACTTGAAACGCAACTCGCAAATGAAACGGAGCAGCCGCCTCTCCACTTTCGAACGTTAAAACTGCATTTAACATAAAATAAGAAATCATGATCATCGGTACAATACTAAATGGATCAAAAAAAGATGAGATAACTGGAAATAAGCGTTTACTGTACATACCAAATAATAAACCAATAGCTCCGCCAATTACTACACGTAAAACTGCGATAACGATACTTGCACCAACTGTCCATTTCGCTCCTTCTATTATTAACTGGAACAGGTCGCGGCCTTTCTCATCAGTTCCGAACCAAAATTTATTCGACGGTGAAAACTGAGCAGCCTCTAATTCTCCTTTTTCGTTATACATCATCGTTAGTTCACGAATATTCCCGTCAAAAAACACCGTATTTCCAATACTAACAATCATTAGTACACTCAAAAAAGTAACACCTAGCCAAAATCTCACATCTCTTTTTACAACTTTCCACATGTTACACACGCTCCTTTATAACATTTTGTAAAAGCGTATGTAATAAACGAAATAGTATAAAAAGCGGTACGTATAATAAAACTAAACTCACTGTAAATATTTCTAATTTTGAATTTTCTTTCACAAAAACAAACATACCGTACGTATTAAACAGCCACTCAATAATATATAAATTTGATAACATAAATAAAATATTTGTTTTTGCATAATAGACTGTTGTTAACAAGACATTTCTTGAAATATGGTGCGTCAAAATATGTCTTAAACTTAGCCCTTTACTCTTAGCAAATATACTATAATCTTTCTCTAATTCTTCTCTGAAACGTAATAATAGTAGCTTAATAAATAATAAAGTTGTAGGTATAGCAAGGCATATTATTGGTAACAGGCGAGCTCTTTCCTCTCCAAGTCCTGCAAATTTCACTGGCATAAAACCTGTCTTTTGAAAGATTATTACTACTAGAAGTTGAGATAATAAAATTAATAAAATGTCCGGAATACTTTCAAGTCCGACAAAAATCCCATTCCACATACGTTGCTTTGATTCAGAGCGCTGTAATACCCAAACAACGATAAAATACGCAATGAGTAAAGATAGTATAAATGCCGAAATAAATACAAACATTGTTTCTACATAATGAATCCATATTTGTGGAAACAACTTTCTTGAATTCCGAAACCCATACGTAATTTCACCTGGTTGAAGTAACTTCTCTCCAAGAAACACAACTGTGCTCCAAAAACCGATTAAATCAATTTGCAGCCCCTTAAATAAACGCGGTAGTGCCCCTAAAAATAGAATACAAATAAGTGCGGCAAATAATTGTAAACATGTAACCCCACACCACTTAGCAATTCGAATTAACATAACTTTTACCCCTTATTTTGAATGAATATTCAGAAATAAACTCGATGCATAATAAGAAAATAACTCCTTTCTCGACAAAACATAGTGGCTTCCGTCATTTCTCTGAAGCTGTATTATATTTTTCGATCATAATCCAATATTTTCCTTCCGAACTGATTACATACTATAAAAAAGCACTTATTTTTAAAATAAGTGCTTTTTTATTTAATTTCATTTTACGAACGTATCACACATCCACTCATAAAACTTTTCCTTCTCTTCAAATTGCGGATAATGAGCGGATTTTTCAAAAGTAATAAATTCTTTTTTATCCGCCTCAATCATGTCAAAATACTGTTTTGCTGCATGAAATGAAGTATTATAGTCGTATTTTCCCATTAAAAAATACAACGGTAGCTTCAGCTTAGTTACTTTAGTAGGTAATGGATTTTTCAAATCTTTTTCTAATAAGACAGTTTGGGAGTGTGATAATCCAACGTTATAACGAATTACATCAAGCAAGCTATATTCATTGCTAAATAGCATCCCTATGTTATCACCATCTGGGTTTTCAATACGTCTCGAAGTTCCACCATATTTCGCAACATAATTTCGCGGGGTATATGTATCGCCGTTTTTAATTTTTTCAGTTAGCCCTTTTAAATATGAAACCTCATCTGTATTCCCTGCATTTTTCGCTTGATCAATAACAAACTTTAAGCTATCCATTTCACTTTCTACTGTATCACTCATCTGCCCTATGCCAACATACGCTTCATATTTTTCAGGAGCTTTATAGGCAGCTTGCATTCCAATATATGTACCGTAAGAATGGCCAATTAATATTACTTTTTCTTTTCCGAGACGTTTTGAAACGTAATCTGTCATAGCTAATAAATCCTCTACAAGTAGGTCTGACGATAGATTTGAATAGTCTTCAAAGAAATGATACGATTTCCCGCTTGCTCTTTGATCGTAATTAACAACCGTGAATTTCTCTTCCAATAAGTCTTGGTATTTTTGAGCATACGGTATTTCTGAAGAACCTGGTCCACCATGTACAAAGATAATAACTGGATTCTTCTTATCTTTTCCGCGTATCATAATTTCATGACCACTTCCATTTATCTCTACTTGTTCTAATGTACTTATACTGTTATTACCCTTTATTTGCGAGGTCCATGTAGGAAATACTAGCGCTATGATTAATAATAGTATCGTGATGACTCCAATAAGTTTTATTAATTTTTTTATCTTCCTCATACAACGTTTCCTTTCCTTTAAATTTTTAAAAATATCAATTCCATCTAAATTTGTTTGTACATTATTAGTCTCCCATACACTTCTTAACTTTCCGCTACGTAAAACCTTAATATTCCCTTAATTATCTATATGTTCATTACAGAAAGACTTGAAAACATCTCGCATACACGTATTTATGTATCACAAACATAGAAAAAGCCCTTGTTTTCAAAACAAGGACTCAATTATATTGCTATTTCACCACTTCTTCTTTCGGCATTACCATACCTTTATAAAGTTGGACAGTAATCCAATAATAAATGAAATAAATTACTATGAAAATTCCTATCGGCACCCACACTTTCACAAACGGGTCAACTAATATAAAGCTGAATAAGTTAAGCCCGACTAACACGTGGGAAATTCCAATAATCGCTGGGAAGATAAATAAATATGAAATTTCTTTATATATACTTTTTGTTAACATACTACGTCTCACACCGATTTTTCGTAACATTTCATAACGACGTACATCACGAGAAGCTCCTGTTAATATTTTGAACATAAGAGAACTCGCCATCATTGCTAAAAAGGCAATTCCGAGGAAAAATCCCATAAACATTGTTCCGCTCATGAAACTGTTCATAAACTGATAAATTGTCATTTTCGTATATAGTTCTACTTTTGTGCCTGTTGTTTTTTCAATTAATTCTTTTTGTCTCTTATCTATGTCGAGCAACAATGGTTTATATTTTTTCATATCGTCTACTCTTACTAACGTTACACTATGCTCTGTTCCTTGAACTGCTTTGTAGTGTTCTTCATCAGCAATTCTTACAGGTTTTCCATTAAATTGATTATGTGTAATTTGTATTTCTCTTACAACTGCATCTTCCCAATCTTTTGGCATAGGAGGAAGCTTTTTCGCTACTTCGGGAGCTTCCAAAGCAGAATAGACAGGTTCAGTTAAAGGTTCAGCCACACGTTTACGTGCAGGCTCTTTTAAAGTTTTTGTATCAAAGTGATCAGAAACAAGTGGCGGTTTCGCAGTTAAATCGTCATGTAAGTAATAAACCGCTTCTCCATCTACTTTATACTTATACTTGCTTTCCTCAACAATCTCCATTTCTTTTAATGCTGCTCTATCTTGTTCATTTGGATCATGAATTACAACATCATATACACGTGAGAAGTCTGTCATAATGCCTACATTTTTTTGAAACGCCATACCTGCTGTCATTGCCCCTGCACCTAATGCAATTAGCATCGCTACAGTTCCTAATACTCTCGATAAACTATTTACTCGAAAGCGTAGCTGTGCATATGTAAAACTATTTAAGCCCGTTTCATTTCGTTTTTTGTTCCCTTTAATTTTCATCACAAAAAATGGGAGCAATGAACTAAAGATAAAATATGTTCCCAGTGTTGTAACGATTGTCGCTATTATAAAACCGATTTCAGCAAATATTTTTACATTTATCATAAAATAATATCCTGTACTTACTAGCAATACGCCAAGTACTGTCATTATAATAATGCGAGTTTTACTTTTCTTCACTTCATCTAGTGTTTCATCTTCACGAATTAGCTCTAATTCTGTTTTACGTAATAATCGAATGCTATTCATTAAACCAGTAATAAAAAATAGTATTAAAAAGAAAATTGCTGTAATTAAAATAGCCGGCGTGTATACAGACGAGTAACTACCTTTTGCTGAAATTCCCATGCCATTCATTAAAAAGTTTCCTGCTACACTTGCCAGTAACATCCCTACTAAAATCCCGATAATAATACTTACAATACCCATCCCGAATGTTTCAATAAATAATAACTGTGCTACTTTTTTCTTTTTCGCTCCAAGCATTATGTACATACCAAGCTCTTTTCTTCTTAATGTGAGCAAGAAAGAGTTCGCATATATAATATAAAATACAGTAATGAAAGATAATAGTATTGCACCTACCCAGAATACGAGTCTAATACTACTAATAAGACTATTATCTTTTGTAAATTCACTATTCATCGCCATCGTTTGGAACATGTAAAAAATACTAATACTAATAACGAGACCAATAAGTAAAACCATATAATCCTTTAACATTTTTTTCATACTATGACGTGATAATTTGAATAACATAGTCTCGCCCCCTTACTTCGACTCAGCAGCTGAGCCCATATGAGCAAGCACACCTAAAATATCTTGATAGAAACTTTCTCGTGTTCCTTGACGCTTTAACTCTTTATAAAGAAGACCATCTTGAATGAATAAAATACGTTCACAATAACTTGCACTAAATGCATCATGTGTAACCATCAAAATACTTACATTGTGATTTTCATGTAAATCTTGCATCGCTTCTAATAAACTTTTGGCGTTTTTACTATCAAGTGCCCCAGTCGGTTCATCTGCTAATACGATTGCCGGATTATGTACTAAAGCTCGTGCTGCCGCTGTTCTTTGTTTTTGTCCACCAGAAACAGCAGTCGGATATTTTGTTAAAATTTCAGTAATCCCTAATTTCTTTGCAACCTCATTTACCTTTCCAGTAATCTCACTTGACGGTACGCCTTGTAGAGAAAGTGGTAAAGCAATGTTTTCATAAATTGATAAGTTTTCTAGTAAGTTAAAATCTTGAAAAATAAACCCTAATTTTTGAGAACGAAAATCTGATAATGCATTACCTTTCATAGAAGTAATATTTGTGCCCGCAATTGTCACGCTACCACCTGTCGCTTGATCAAGCGTACTAATTACATTAAGTAAAGTCGTTTTTCCAGATCCAGAAGGACCCATAATCCCGACAAATTCTCCCGCTTTAATACTTAATGAGACACCTCTTAACGCTTTCGATTGATTTTCATTCTTTTTCCCATATGTTTTTTCTACACTTTCTACAGTAACTACATTTGTTGACATCACTTTCACTCCATCCCTTTTGTATAGTATAAATTTCTCATATATTTCTTATCTTTTTCTCATGTAAATCCTTAAGAATTTTTTAACTTTTCAAACATAAAGAGTTGCATAAGTACCATGAACCTATCTCCTACTTCATATTCTCACTTTTCTAAAACTCGTTCATTCGATTTCCCTTACATTTACCTTACAATTTTGTAAGGTAGAAAAGAAAACACACCACTTGGAAATAAACCGCAAAATCGGGACACAGATCAAAACATCCAAACCATCTGCTCCAATTCACTTAAATCTTTTGCCACATTCCCAAAAGGATATTGTTTTCCTACAAATAATTGAAAACGATACGTTTGATCTGTACGATACCATTTCATCCATATCTTAATTTGAGAAACATTTTAATTCGGAGTAAATGTCCCTCGACTAATATTGGCTTTAGTTGTAATATCCTTAACCGTAATGGAGTCCATCCCTTTTTCATGTATTAATTCAGTTCGTGCATCACGTATTGCTTCTTTAGTACGAGCTATACGTAAATCAGTATATGCTTTTGCCAATTTTTCCCCCTCCTAAATTTTTTTAGACATATTTTTATAAGGTGTTCAGAATACAACAGATCAGCTATTTCTATTTATTGAACACATGCGATACACAAACTATAATAATAAATATAAATAACCGACACTGCGTTGGTTAAAAATAGGAGGTACAAAAATGAAAAACCAAGTATCAATAGTAGTTGAACATGAATTGAATGACGTAACACCAGAAATGATTGACTGGTGGTGAGATAATATTGATAACTCTGAACGATATAAACTATGGCACCCAGAAGAACATGTTGATTTTAAGTGGTTAGTTGACCCTAAAGTACATGGACACGTAGGAGCTATATCGGCTTCGATCGAATCTGCGGGGGATGGACTAGAATTCCCGCTAAGAATTAGATGGGAAGACCCTAAAGATTGTCCTATAAATACCCATTACAGCCATGTTTTAATGGGTTCATGTTTAGATGATGATGACGATGTAATTTCACAAGTAATACATCAATACGAAAAATCCGAAAATGGTACAGTAATGACTTCTACATTCATTTTCCCGAAAGGATTACCACCATTTATTAATCTAAGTGGTTTATATAAACACAATGTAGAAGAAATGAGTCAGTTCAGTAAATTTTTACCGAAACTTTTTGAAGAAAATCTGTAAGACAACTTAACATCTTTACTTGTAATAAGTGACTAACTAAAAAACAACTTGGCCTCCAATGTTTTAGATACGTCTAAAATACTGGAGGCCATTCAATATCAAATCAATCAATTTCCACTTTACTTCTTCTCGGTAACGTACTCTTCCCTTCAAATGAAAAACACCTCCATTGAAATTACATACTTAGTATGCCAATTCAGGAGATGTTTTTTCATGTACCACTATTCGAGTTCACTTCATTAAAATGGTGTATTTTCTAATCAATTTTTATTTTCTATTCTTTATTTCCTCTTCAATACTTGCCGCAAATATATTTAGCGAAACAACTTCCGACTTCTCTTCTCCATATTTCCGTACATTTACAGCTTTGCTTTCCATTTCTTTATCACCAATAACGAGAACATACGGTACTTTTTGCATTTGTGCTTCTCTTATTTTATATCCTAATTTTTCATCTCGCATATCTTGCTCAACACGAATACCAGCTTGCGCTAATTTATTTACAACTTCATTTGCATATTGTTCATGTACTGCGTTTGAAACTGGAATTACTTTCACTTGAACTGGTGCCACCCATGCCGGGAACGCGCCTCCAAAATGCTCAATTAATATTGCTAAGAATCGATCTAATGATCCTAAAACCGCCCTGTGAATGACAACTGGTCTTTTCTTTTCATTCTTCTCATCTATATAATTCAAATCAAATTTCTCTGGCATTTGGAAATCAAGCTGGATTGTTCCACACTGATGACTTCTATTTAAAGCATCTTTTATATGGAAATCAATTTTTGGTCCGTAAAATGCACCGTCCCCTTCATTTAGTCTATATTTATAATTCAATGAATGTAATACATTTTCTAAGGCCGCTTCTGCTTGCTCCCATAATTTATCTTCACCCATTGAATCTTCTGGACGAGTAGAAAGCTCTACTTCATATTCGAATCCAAAAGTTTTATATACGTAATCAATTTGCGCCATTACTGATTTAATTTCATCTTCAATTTGTTCTGGTGTTACAAATAAATGAGCATCATCTTGACAGAAACTACGAACTCTTAATAATCCGTTTAAAGCTCCACTAAATTCATGTCGATGTACTTGCCCGAACTCACACATGCGAATCGGTAATTCACGATAAGAATGCAATTTATTTTTAAACATAAGCATATGTCCAGGGCAGTTCATCGGTTTTAATGCAAAACTTTTATGATCTACTTCTGAGAAATACATATTGTCCTTATAGTGACCCCAATGCCCTGATTTCTCCCATAATTCTTGGTTCATCATGAACGGAGTGCGTACTTCTTGATAATTGTACTCTTTTTGAATTTCTCTTAAAAATGCTTCTAATTCGTTACGAATAATCTGTCCTTTCGGTAAATAAAACGGCATTCCCGGGGCCTCTTCAGAAAACATAAATAACTCTAGTTCATTACCTAACTTACGATGATTTCTTTTTGCTGCTTCTTCAACAAAATGTAAATACTCTTCTAATTCTTTTTGAGAAGAAAATGCAACACCATATATGCGCTGAAGCACTTGATTGTTACTATCACCTCGCCAGTATGCACCAGAAACGTTAGTTAATTGGAAGGCTTTCAAATAGCCTGTAGATGGTAAATGTGGTCCTCTACATAAATCTACAAATTCACCTTGTTTATAAAGTGTTACACTTTCCTCATTAGGAATTGCTTCTAAAAGTTCTAATTTCAAGTGATCGTTCATTTCTTGAAACAGTTTTGCAGCTTCTTCTCGAGAAACCTCAACTCGCTCTATACTTATATTTTCTTTTATAATATTTTTCATTTCTTTTTCGATTTTTGGTAAATCTTCTACATTTACACTACTTGGAAGATCCATATCATAATAAAATCCATTTTCAATAACAGGCCCTACTCCAAGGTTTATGTCACCATACATTCTTTTTACAGCTTGCGCTAAAATATGTGCAGCGGAGTGTCTTGCAATTTCTATACCTTCATTTGAATCTATAGTAATGATTTCTACTTCCGCATTTTCTTCAATGTTTCGGCGTAAATCATATAACTGATCGTTTACTTTTCCTGCGACTGCTTTCTTTTTCAGGCTACTACTAATGGATCCAGCTATTTCTTCTAAAGTAATTCCTTTTATAAATTCTTTAACGCTACCATCTGGAAATTTAATTTCAATCATCTGTTCTTTCATTTTTCATCTCTCCATTTCATAATAAAAAGCACACTCATCCCTAATATAGGGACGAGTGTGCTTTTACCCGTGGTTCCACCCAGATTCCCATCACAAAAAGTAATGGCTTCTTTTACGGTAACGTCGTTTACACGGCAGTAGATACTTAATTTCCCCAGTGCAGCTCTAAGGTGGTAAGTTATTTTTCTGCGTTAGGAAGTTCTCAGCTTTCCTTCCTTCTCTGTATAACCGGGTAAAATAACTCGTGTCCTTTTCTTCGCTTTTTATGAAATTGAATGCAAAAAAGCATATTCATCCCTAAATATAGGGACGAATATGCTTATATTCGTGGTTCCACCCAGATTCCCATCACAAATAGTAATGGCTTCTTTTGCGGTAACGTCGCTTACACGGCACTGGATACTTAATTTCCCCAGTGCAGCTCTAAGGTGGTAAGTTATTTTTCTGCGTTAGGAAGTTCTCAGCTTTCCTTCCCTCTCTGTATAACCGGATAAAATAACTCGTGTCCTTTTCTTTGCTTTTAAAAGTACATCCATTAATTGTTATTTACTATATCTTATTCATTTTATTTTTGCAAGTGTTAAAAAATATTATTTATTTAATTTAAAAAAGTGAAACCAAAAAAATTTGGTTTCACTTCACAATTTTACCAATCTTGTGGTTCGTAATTTAAGTCTGAAAATAGACGTTTTTTCTCTTTTTTCGATAAATCTCTCCACTGTCCAACCGGTAAATTATTCAATTCAATATTCATAATTCTCGTACGTTTTAACGTGTATACTTGATAACCTAAAGCTTCACACATACGGCGAATTTGGCGATTCAACCCTTGTGTTAAAATAATTTTGAACTCATATTTTGATAACTGTGTAATCTCACAAGGAAGCGTTTTTGTATCTAAAATTTTAACCCCTGCTGCCATTTTCTCTAAAAACTCCGGTGTAATCGGCTTATCTACTGAAACGATATATTCTTTCTCATGCTTGTTTTCAGCACGTAAAATCTCATTAACAATATCGCCATCATTCGTTAACAAAATTAAACCGTCTGAGTCTTTATCGAGACGCCCGATATGATTAATTCGTAAAGGATGATTCACTAAATCGATAATATTACCTTTTACTGCTTTTTCACTTGTACATGTAATACCTACTGGTTTATTTAAAGCTATATACACATGGTCTCGAGCAATACGAAGTTGCTCTCCATTTACTCGTACGTCATCACCCGGATTTACTTGGTCACCAATTTTTGCAACCTTACCGTTAATAATTACTCTTCTCTCATTAATTAACTTATCTGCTCCACGTCGAGACGCTTTTCCAGCTTCACTAATAAATTTATTTATACGCAAATTAGGCACATCCTTTTCATAAAAAATTTCAAGCTCACACTGCTTCTACCCCACAATAAAAAAGGGTAAGCCTCCTATTATAACTTAAATATATTAACATGAAAGGGTATATGACGTCTTCCTTTAATTACATGTTTATGAGAAAATAATTGGTCCTCTTTTCCTTTTCACCTTGAACTATTTAGCAGTCCATAGATTTACATTTAAATATAACATCATTTATTTACTTTTTTCATAGATAATATACCGATATAAGTTTGATTAATAATGCCTAAATAACCCATAATATGTGAAAAATAAAAAAGAATCCTTTTGAAAATAATCAAAATGGATCCTTCTTCAGCTCAAATAATACTAGTTTTTATACAAAAGGGGTTTTAATAATTATAATCTTTAATTGAAAATATCATTCAATATCGTTCAACAAACAAGATAATCTCAAAATCCCCTATTTTTTTACGCTTCAATATTTTCTTCACATACTCCAAAAAGAAGCCCTTGATTATCTATACAATAAGCAAAGTAACCCATATTAGGAATAGCAGTTTTAGGTACAACTACTTGTCCACCATTTTCAATAACTTTATTTATGTACTCATCAACTGAAGGTACTTCAATCGAATTAGTCGTCCTAGTAGCTCCATCAGGTGATTTCATTAATCCACCATCGATACCAGGTCTATCACTCTCACCTGTAATTATGAACCAATAGTCATGTGGCCCAGGCATCTTTTCAAACTTCCATCCAAAACTATTTGTATAAAATTGAATAGCTTCTTCAGGGTTTGGGACTTGCAATTCAAACCTTAAAACTTTACTCATTTACATACCCCTCTCGTTCTTGTACAAAGTAATTATACAGGAACAAACGTTCTTAATCAACTTTATCTAAACCAGCTACTTCACTAAGTTCTAACTTTATTTCGAAGCGGCAACAGACCATTCTTCATTCCGAATAATTTTCTTCCCATTTATACTTTCAACATACTCATTTACATTTGCTAATTGATATAACTCAGGGAAAATTTCTTTCATATAACGTTCATGTGCTATTTCATCTTTCCAATAAATTAACACTATGTAACGATTTTCATGTTTTAAAGACTTCCCAACTACTCCACCTAACATTCCTTTTATTTTTTCCATTTTTTTATCCCAAATTGTTTCTTGCTTATGTAAAAATTGATTTTCTTTCTGTTGTTTTACATCACAAATAGCAACTCTTACAAAAGATCCTTGTTTAATAACATCTTTCAAAGGAGTATCAGTTATATCATACAACGTTTGAAATAGTTCAATTTCACATGAAAGAAACGTATCTTTTTGATTACTATTTAAATAAATTATATCGTGAGCACCATTCATAAATGATTGATATGCACCTCTATCTTCCCATAAAGTATATACACACGCCTCATCTTCATTCCACCCACCAAATTGTCCATGAAATCCATCTAAATGCTGTAAGTCACGCCATTTTTCTTGCGCATTCGAAAACATTTCTCTTTTTTCCTCTTCTACCTTGCAAAATATTGTTTTTAATAACATTTCAATCCCCCCTTATGATACGATCCATTTCCCACTTGTAACAATTTGTTTACATAATAAAATTATATAAACAAATTGTATCTGTTGTTATACTCCATACACAAATAACCATTTTAAGTCACTCTAAATCTATCAAACCACCAAATTGATTTTATTTCAAATAATTCGGAATTTAAAGGAGATGTAATCCTATACGGATTACATCTCACACTTAACTCATTTGCATATTTACTATTTCAAAATAAAAAATGATTGCATTTCACTAATTGTATATCTATAATATTTTTATTGATTCTATACACAATCAATGCGTTTAAGTTATTAATTTTATAATTCGGATGAACCATTCAGGAGAAGGTCTATTGATCTACCGACGGGGCAAAAAGTTGCTGAACCAACTTTGAAACTCTCAGGTCTTGTTTACAAGTAGAACTGCATGGGGACGAATCTCTGGAGAGACTCCCTCTCGCTTAATATAGCGCGGAGGAAAACGAGCACCGAAGGAGCAAATCCGCTACTTTAGCGGATAATCTCTCAGGTAAAAGGACAGAGACAAGCGAAAGAAAAAGCCGATTTGCATCGGTTTATTTTTCTATCCCTTGTTTCTCCAGAGACCATTTCATTTACTTGAAGTGGTTTTTATTTTTTCTAAAAAAGGAGAATAAAGATGGAGACAGTAAGTAAAGTATTAGAACAAATGAATCATTATGTGTGGGGATTACCAACTTTGTTACTACTCGTTGGAACTGGAATCATTCTCACAGTGCGTTTAAAAGGTTTACAGTTTAGTAAACTATTATACGCCCATAAACTTGCATTTAAAAAATCAGAAGATACATCCTCTTCTGGAGATATTAGTCATTTTCAAGCACTCATGACATCTATGGCAGCAACAATTGGTATGGGAAATATAGCCGGCGTAGCAACCGCTGTGACAATCGGTGGACCCGGCGCTATCTTTTGGATGTGGATTACCGCTTTATTCGGAATGGCAACAAAATATGCCGAGGCAATCCTTGCGGTGAAATACCGTGTTAGTAACGAAAATGGTGAATACTCTGGTGGACCGATGTATTATTTAGAGCACGGTTTAGGTAAGAAATGGCTAGCAGTATTATTCGCTATATTTGGTACAACTGCTTCTTTCGGTATCGGTAATATGGTGCAATCTAATTCAGTTGCAGAGGCAATGCGAATTAATTTCTCTTTCCCCCCTGCTTTAACTGGTATATTCATGTCATTTCTAATTGCTATTGTTATATTAGGTGGTGTAAAAAAAATCGGGAAAGTGACTGGATATATCGTTCCTATTAAAGCTTTCTTTTATATCATTGCTGGTCTTATTATTATTTTCTATCACTATGATCAAATTCCAGAGGCATTTTCACTTATTTTCTCTGGTGCATTTAATGGTACTGCAGCTGCTGGTGGTTTTATTGGCGCAACAGTCGCATCTGCTATTCAAATTGGAATGGCGCGCGGCGTATTTGCGAACGAAGCTGGTTTAGGAAGCGCACCAATTGCGGCTGCAGCTGCAAAAACCGATTCACCTGCAAAACAAGCTTTAGTTTCTATGACTGGTACTTTTCTCGATACATTTATCGTATGTACAATTACAGGACTTGTACTAATTACAACAGGTGCATGGAAATCAGGTAAAACTGGTGTTGAAGCTACAACACTAGCATTCCAGTCTGTATTCGGTACTGCTGGTAGTATGATTCTTGGTATTGCAATTATATTATTCGCCTACTCTACTATTTTAGGCTGGTCGTATTACGGTGAGAAATGTGTCGCTTATTTATTTGGACAAGGTGCTGTACGTTATTATAAAGCAATCTTTATTGTCATGATTGCTATTGGGGCTAATTTAAAATTAGGTGTTGTATGGACATTTTCCGATATCGCAAATGGGCTTATGGCAATTCCAAACTTAATTGGTCTAATTGGATTAAGTGGTATCGTTGTTGCTGAAACGAATCGGTTTTTACAAGCAGAAAAATTAAAGGAATTAAATAAAAAACGTGTAAGTTAATTTATTTCTAAAAGGAATGATTCATAAAGTGAGATCATTCCTTTTTCTTGTTATGCCCTCTCTATTGTAGAAAATATATCATTTGCTTCTGAACTTCCGATTCTCTATCTGCCTTTACAATTCCTTTTTCTTCAATTTCATATTTATTTATAGTTTTATATTTTACATACGTATGAAATTCTGTTTTAAATGGAAACGGTGCAATTCGAATCTTTTCTTCATCCACCCACTCAGCTTGAATACGTTTCTCTTCCTTACTATTAAACATTTCTGTTCCCTCAAAACCATCTTTAAATAAATCAATTTCATCTTTCTTTTTTACACCAGGTTTATTCATACATACATATAAAGAAAGTTCATCACAAAACTTTAATAATCTATAATGTTTATCGAACATTGAAAACTGTTCTTTTGTTAACGTTTTCAAAACTCTTTTTTGTCGTTCCAATTCATGTTTATAAAAAGACATCATCTCTTGATCTTCATCATTTAACGGAAATGATAAAAAGTGTTTACTACAAAGTAATGCCCCGTATGGATTAGATTCTTCAATTTCATTTAAACCAATCGTATAAAAAACAAAGCGCAATGAGCTTGGACAATCCATAAATGTATATGGAATACTTTTGGCATCATTCAAAATTGGTACTGTATCTAACCCTATCCATCCTCTATCATGTTCATATATAGCATCTATCGTTTCCATTAAATATTCCTGATTTTCAAAGAAATCTTCTTTTATATGACTAGCAATCTCTCCAGCTAAAAAACCATGATCATGTTGACGAATTAATATACTTTCTTTCTCATTCTTTTCACGAAAAATCATCCGTATACTCCCTCCTCATCTTCATACTACAGCTTTTGGTATACATCAATTCTTAATTAATCCCTGATTATTAGCAGGGATTCAGTCTCTTGCAACGAAATTAACATAACTATACAGCATTCTTTCTAATCATTGAGTTAGCTTTATTTTTACTATCCATTATACTAAAACATTCTTTCTAAAAAATTTTTATGAGGTGAAAACATGAACAAAACAGAACTAATTAAAAACGTAGCACAGTCAGCTGATATTTCTCAAAAGGAAGCTTCTGCAGCTGTACAATCCGTATTTGACACAATTGCTACTGCATTACAATCTGGCGATAAAGTTCAATTGATTGGATTTGGAACTTTCGAAGTGCGTGAAAGATCTGCTCGTACAGGTCGTAATCCACAAACTGGTGAGGAAATTCAAATCGCTGCTGGTAAAGTTCCAGCATTTAAAGCAGGTAAAGAATTAAAAGAAGCTGTAAAATAAACAAGAAACCAGCCTTTTTATAGGCTGGTTTCTTGTTTTATTTAAGCAATTCCTTTATATTCTCCGCATGATACACTTCGCAAATATAAAATATACATTTGCAGTTACTTACAATTTGATATTTTCTAGTCGGATAAACATTCGCGGCAACAGAACACCCATCAAACAATTCGATAATATTTCCGGATGGCTGATATCCTTCGTATAATACGTTTCTTCTTACTTCCATTTTTTCTATAAGTTTTTCAACTGGAATATTTTCATTCTCTAATTCTTGCTTTATAGTATCTGGTAAAAACGATGTGTCCGCAAAAATTAGATTTTCAGATAACACCTTACCTTTATAACTAACATTAGATACGCGGTAAAGAAATGTTCCGTTTTTATCAAAGAAATTCTTTGCTTCTTTCGGAATGTACTGTCTATCAATCACCTCTTGTTCGAGAACATCCAATTGAACTGTATCATTCAAAAGCTTCTCTAAAGAAAGAATAGATGGCGTATCTCCAGAAAATAAAATATTTTTAATTGCTTGTACATTATAAGTTAATTCGCTTTTTCTATTTTCCGCCACTAACATGAGGAACACCTCTTCTATAAAATATTTCATTAACTAGTATGAACTTAACGATTTTTCAAAAGTTCTCTTGCATCTAATTGTTGTATTTCATATACGATCCTTTGTAATATCAATATTGCTTTTATTATATCAAGTACAGAAAACCACCCAATTGATAATCACTTTCATTTATAACCTACACCGAAATGATAATCCCCCTCATTCAACTTGTCAATCTTTTTTTATTTTTCAGATAAATATTTCTATACCTTTGTTAATACAAATATCTATATTGATTTTTTTAGCTTATAAAGATTTCCCCAAAAAATTAGATACTGTTGATTTCACCGTTTGAGAAAATTCTGAATATAATAAAGCCTGGACAAAAGCAAATACTAAAAACATAGTTCATGAAGAAAAAAGGAAGTGGTTTGTCATCCACTTCCCTTTCATAATTTTATAATATACCGTAAAAAAGCACCCTATTTAATAGGGTGCTTTTCTTACGATTAGTCAACCTATATTTTTAGATTTTTAATGGACTGGATGTCACAAAATATAGGTATCCATTTTCATTCATGCCAAATAC
>NZ_JAKUFP010000038.1:0-37334 GCF_022663495.1 Bacillus cereus group sp. BfR-BA-01383 | reverse complement strand
CAAATGAAAAACACCTCCGTTGAATTTGCATACTTAGTATGCGAATTCAGGAGGTGTTTTTTTCATGTACCACTATTCGGGTTCACTTCAACTAATGAAAGGTGTTTTGAATTAATATTATAGTTCATCTTCTTCCGCTTTTTAAATGGATATTATATCTGCACCAGAATTAGTAAGATGGAAAATAAAAAAATCTGAAAAATAAAATAATTAAATCAAAATGTTGTTGACACCTTCCATTAGTATTAGTATATTCTAATCAGAAACCGGTTTATAATCATAATAATTTGATTATTCTTGATTTATTAATCGTATCTTTGAAAAATAATAGCTAATTTATTTTTCAGAGATATGTGAATGTATTAGGAGGAAATGAATTGAAGAAAAAGACATTCACAATCTATGATATCGCCGAAGCGACAAATGTTTCCCCTGCAACTGTATCGCGTGTCTTAAACGGAAATTATCCGGTCAGTCGAAGAACTAGAGAAAAAGTAATGGCTAAAATTGAGGAATATAATTTTCAACCTAACGGTATTGCGAGAAGTTTAACTAGAAAAGAAACAAAGATGATTGGATTTATTTTACCGGATATAACGAATCCTTTCTTTTCAAGCATTTTTATAGAAGTTGAAAAATATGCGCTCATAAAGGGGTACACCATTTTTTTATGTAACTCGATGAATGATAGTACGATGGAGTCTCTTTATTTAAGAGTTCTCTCTGAACGCCAGGTTGAAGGCATAATAATGATGGGTGGAAGGATCAATAAAACAGTAACTGTTCTTGAAGAGGCCGAAGAAGTCTTGGATGTTATGAGTAAAATACCTGTTTTAATGATCAATGGGGAAATGGAGAGTGTAGATTGTTATAAAGTAAGATCCGATGAAAATAAGGGAATTCGAATGATTGTAGATTATTTGGTGAAAATGGGCCACAAAAACATTGGTTTACTTGGAGGGAAAGAGGGGGTTACTTCAACTGATATTAAAGTACAGGGATTGATAGAGACTCTTAAAGAATATCATTTAATCTATAACCCTAATTGGCATATATACAGTGAGTTTTCAGTAGAAAGCGGAGAATATGCGATGAAAACGTTGTTGCAAAACAGGGAATTGCCAACCGCCATTATTTGTATAAATGACATGGTCGCTTCTGGTGCTTTAATTGAGTGCAACAATCAAAATATTAATCCTGAGAAATTTTCCTTTGTGGGATATGATGATACTTTTGTAGCTAGTATAGTGACTCCAAGCTTAACCTCTGTAAACCATGATTATGAAAAAATTGGTAAAGAGGCAGTCGATTTAATTATTGATGCAAAAAGTGAGAAAGAAGAGAGAAAAGAAATTGTAGTTGAGCCCTTTTTAACTAAAAGGAACTCGATTCATTTTTGTTAAAAAGAAACCGGTTTCTATAAGGAGTTAAAATCGAAATTCTTAGTTTATGTAGCAAAAAACAGGGGAATGATTCCTAAAGAAGATTGGGTAGCAATAGATTTTGGTCATGAGAATACTGTCTCCCAATTAGATTTTCATTTTTATGATGATGGGGGAGGTACGAGACCACCTGCTTCCTTGCACCTCGAATATTGGAATGGGAAAGAGTGGAAAGCAATCGAGGGAACTCAGTCGGATGTTAATATGAAAAAGGAGTTAACTCTTCGTTTCGCGCCGATTGCTACATCGCAGATTAGAGTTGTGATGAAAGCAGCACAGAGTACTTGCATAGCCATTTCAGAAATAAAAGCATGGGGATAAGGGTGATAATCCCATCGCTATCAAGCTAACAAAACAAAATTCCCCCTATATGGAAGATCACATTAACAGAGAAAAAATATGCTCAAATCGTCAAAGAGCTAGAAGCAAAGCTAAATCATGGCGAGGAAGCAACTGAAGAGTTCAATTCTAGTGCTGCACTTGCTCATTCTAAATAAAGAAGTAGAGGATATCTAAGATGAACATTACAACAAAAGATTTCGGTGCAGGTTATACGATTATCACTATTACCAATCTGAACGGCCTGCAGTTGACTGTTTCAGATTTCGGTGCTCGCATTACGAGTTTAAAGGTACCAACAACGAATGGTCTACGTGAGCTCGTACTTGGTTTTGATACGGCACAGGAATATCTTGAAAAGGATTTATATATTGGTGCCTCAATTGGACGAGTAGCTGGACGAATTCAAAATGGAACTTTTCAAATTGATGAGAAAATCTATAAAGTACAAATTGATGAGACAACCGGAAACACTTTACATGGCGGTACCCCGGGATTTGAAAGTAAAAAGTGGCAATATCAAGTTATCGATAATAATGATGAGGTCTCAGTGATATTTCATACGGTGAGTCCAGATGGTGAAAATGGTTTTCCGGGGACTCTTGATGTTAAGATACGTTACACAATAAATAATGAGAATATTTGGAAAATATAAACTAGGGCGACAAGTGACAAAGATACCTTGTTTAATCCAACTAATCACGTGTATTTCAACTTAACTGGTGATGTAACGCAACCTGTAAATGAACACACATTATGGGTGAATAGTGATAGATTTGCACCACTTGATCAGGAAAGTATTCCAATTGGTGAAAAGTTTCCTGTAGAAGGTACTGCGTTTGATTTTCGAAAGCCAGTTAAACTCAAAGAAACCTTCAATAGTACTTTTGTTCAAAAAGAATTAGTGGATGGAATTGATCACCCATTTTTCTTGAACCGACCTGAGCTACTACATAGTTCAGTGAAACTCATTAGCCCGGATGAAGTGGTCAAAATTGAAATAGTCACAAAAGAACCAAGTGTCGTCATCTTTACGGCAAATTTTGGTGAGAATACGCCTCTCATGCATGGCAAGAAACTTGCACACCATGGTGGAATTACCTTTGAAACACAGGTTTCCCCGGGTGCTGAACAGTATTCTGATTTGGGGAATATGGTTCTTAGGGCAGATTCAACTTATCAAACGATGACAGAATTTCATATTATTGTTCCATTACCATAAGTCGGGGTTGAATTAAGTTAGATTGAATTATTTTCCATAAATGACTATAAAAAAAGTGAAAACTCCCGAATCGTAATTGTTGTCGAGACAAACCAAGAGAGGAATTTTCACTTTGTACGCTAAGTTTATCAAAATGATTTTGCCGTATGATTACGGACTTGGGTTAATTCGTTCTTCCACGACTTCGTTTCGCCGTGAAATTGTGCGTCGTTGTCATGGTCGTGCCTTGTCAGATGTGGCATGGGAATACGACATTACTTATACCACGTTAGAAACATGTATAGAAAAATTAGATACTGCTATCAGAATTTATTTAAAATACGATGTTGTGTTTAGAAATAATAAGGAACTGTTAGAAGTGATCCAGTGAGTACTGAGATAATTTCCTTACTTAGAATAAATGTAAAAGAGAGGTTTATACTTATGGAAAAGAAACGTGAACTAACTTTAAAATTTGCTGAGGTATTTGGACCTCAAGAAACAACTCAATATTTCTCTCCAGGACGTATCAACTTAATCGGAGAACATACAGACTACAATGGTGGCTATGTGTTCCCCGCTTCTATTACTTATGGAACTTACGGAGTAGCTAAACGTCGTGAGGATGATAGAGTATTTGTTTACTCAACGAACTTTGAAGAACTTGGAGTGATTAGCTTCACGTTGAATGAACTAGATTATGATAAAAATGCAAATTGGGCAAATTATGTAAAAGGAGTTATCTTAACACTGAAAGAAGCAGGTCATAAAATAGACTGTGGTTTTGAGTTATTAGTTGAAGGAACGATTCCAAATGGAGCGGGACTTTCAAGTAGTGCTTCACTTGAATTACTGGTAGGCATAGTATTAGAAGACTTGTTCAACTTGGACGTAACGCGACTTGAATTAGTGAAAATGGGTAAAAAAGTTGAAAATGAATTCATTGGTGTAAATTCTGGTATCATGGATCAATTTGCCATTGGATTTGGCGAGAAAGACAGAGCGATTCTCCTTGATACCAATACGTTAAAGTATGAAATGGTTCCAGTGGTTTTGGACGATTATGCTATTGTAATTATGAATACTAATAAACGTCGTGAACTAGCAGATTCAAAATATAATGAGCGCCGTGCTGAATGTGAAGAAGCACTCGCACGTCTCCAAACGAAGTTAGAGATTCATGCACTTGGAGAACTAAGCGAAGCAGAATTTGATGCAAATCAAAATCTTATTGGAGATGAAATCCTAATTAAACGCGCGAAGCATGCAGTTTACGAAAATGAACGCACAAAAAAAGCCAAAGCAGCTCTTACTGCAGGTGATTTAGAAGAATTCGGAAAGCTATTGAATGCTTCTCATACATCTTTAAGAGATGATTATGAAGTAACTGGGCTTGAATTAGATACATTGGTGGCCACTGCGCAAAAACAAGAGGGTGTTCTTGGATCCCGTATGACTGGAGCGGGATTTGGGGGATGCGCCATCGCATTAGTAAAAGAAAGTGAAACCCACACTTTTAAAAACAATGTTTATGATGAATATATCAAAGTTGTCGGATATGCGCCTGTCTTTTATGTGGCACACATTGGTAGTGGAACTACAGTGATTGGATGATGAATGAGGTGAAAACGATGAACATATGTCAAGCAATTTATGATTTTACTACACTTACGATTGAGAATGGAGCTATTGAGGAAAATGACCGAATTTATATGCACAATCAACTATTACGTTTGATTGGCGAATCGGAAATGGGAGAGATTACGAGTGTAGTTGAAACAGACCCACATGTGTTGTTAGATACGCTTATGGATAAAGCGATGGAAAATCATATTATCTCTAAAAACCAAGCTAATCGTGAAATGTTCGAAGCACTTTTAATGAATGTGATTACACCACTTCCATCTAAGGTCAATGCGAATTTTCAGGAGGCATATTGTAAAAGTCCTAAACAAGCAACGGATTATTTCTTTGAAATAAGTAAACGCAATGATTATATAAAGACCCGTGAAATTGCAAGAAATATTCATTATTTAGCAGAATCAAAATATGGTGAACTTGAGATTACTATTAATTTGTCCAAACCAGAGAAAGATTCAAAAGAGATCTTAGCGGCTAGAAATGCACCGAAGGGCAATTATCCAAAATGTTTACTTTGCATTGAAAATGAAGGGTATTTTGGTCGCTTTAACCATCCAGGTAGAAGCAATCACCGAATCCTTAACATCGAGCTAGATGGAGAAGAATGGGGTTTTCAATATTCACCATATGCATACTTTAATGAACACTCCATCGTATTATCTAAGAAGCATCGACCAATGAAAATTTCTCGTGAGGCATTCTCTCGTTTATTTAGTTTTGTAGAAATCATGCCACACTATTTCATTGGTTCAAATGCGGATTTACCTATTGTAGGAGGATCTATCTTAAGTCATGATCACTATCAAGCTGGACGCCATAACTTTCCAATGGCAAAGGCTAAAGTTATTGAAATATTTGAACTATCTGACTACCCGAATATTTCTTGTGGTATTGTCAACTGGCCAATGAGTGTGATTCGCCTCTCTTCTTTAAACAAAGAAGAACTAATTAATGCCAGTACCTATATCCATGAAAGTTGGAAGAACTATTCAGATGAATTCTTACAAATTCGTGCGCAATCAAAGGATGGCACAAAACATCATACGATTACACCAATTGTGCGACGTCGCGAAGAAAATTATGAAATTGATCTTGTACTGCGTGATAATAATGTGAGCGAAGAATACCCTGATGGAATTTTTCATCCACATCCAGATGTACAGCATATTAAGAAAGAAAATATCGGGCTTATTGAAGCCATGGGTCTTGCGATTCTCCCTCCACGTTTGATTGAGGAGCTTCATGAAGTTAAGCTGTACTTGTTAGATAAGGATGCCAATGTTCCTGAAATCCATCAAAAATGGGCAGATGAATTAAAAGCCCAGGGCGGCTATACGGAAGAGAACATCCAAAGCTTTCTTCAAACTGAAGTTGCAAAAACATTTGAACGAGTCTTAGAAGATGCTGGTGTCTATAAGATGAATAAAGATGGTAGAGCAGGGTTTGATCGCTTTATCAAAGAATTACAAAGCACAAATCGAGAGGGGATGACGAAATGACAGTTTTAGGTGGTGCAGGCTGTATCGGTAATCGATAATCTATTGACCGGTCATATCGAGTCGTTACATAAAAAAAGCGCGTTTTTACAAGGGAGATATATGTGAAATGAAAGTAATCACAAATTAACGACAAATATAATACGCTTCTTTTTTCGTTTTTTCAATAGTACGAAAAATAATTTAAAAAAATTAAAAAACCCATCGATTTCTAAAGCTTATGTATGTTATTATGACAAAAGACTTTTTGAAAGAGGTGGATACCAATGTTACAAGCGTTACTTATTTTTGTGCTTCAAATTATTTATGTTCCTATATTAACAATCCGTACGATTTTGCTTGTAAAGAATCAAACAAGATCCGCTGCTGGTGTAGGATTGTTAGAAGGTGCTATTTACATTGTCAGTTTAGGTATTGTGTTTCAAGATTTATCAAATTGGATGAACATTGTCGCCTACGTCATTGGCTTTAGTGCGGGACTATTATTAGGCGGTTATATAGAGAATAAATTAGCAATTGGATATATTACGTATCAAGTTAGTTTACTAGACCGTTGTAATGAATTAGTAGATGAATTACGCCACTCTGGATTTGGCGTTACAGTATTTGAAGGTGAAGGTATTAATTCTATTCGTTATCGTTTAGATATCGTCGCAAAACGCTCTAGAGAGAAAGAACTTTTAGAAATTATTAATGAAATTGCACCGAAAGCGTTTATGTCTTCGTATGAAATTCGTTCATTTAAAGGTGGATACTTAACGAAGGCGATGAAGAAGAGAGCGTTGTTGAAGAAGAAAGATCATCATGCATCGTAAGAAAAGGGAGTAGCTGAGAAGCTACTCTTTTTTTATTAGCGAATATCATCAATCTGAGTAGATGTACAAGCGACATTATATAAGAGAAAAATGAGTACATATATAAATGATTTAAATAGAGCTGGATTTACAATTGAGAGAATAGAAGAGCCTAAACCATCTCGTGTATTTGATGAAGAAGTGGCTGAACCTTCTACGAAGTATTATTCTTTATATAAAGCTAAAATGGTGCCGACTACGTTTATTGTGAAAGCGAGAAAATGAAAAATACAGCGTACACCGAAAAAGTGTACGCTGTATTTTTTACTGCTTATCTTTTTGGTTGAAAAATATGCTGAAAGAAGTATTTGTGATGTAAGTTATCTACAATTTTATTCGCTTGATATGTGCGGTGTTGTTCTAGTCGAAGTCTTTGCTCCATCATTTTTATTGCATGATCAGATAAACGTAACATAATGCATGTCTCCTTTTCTATAAATATAGGTGTCTATTCGGTATCGATTCCATATTTATAATTAAGGAGGCAAAATGTGTAACATAGGCAAAGAGCACCTTCCTCTCCCATTACGCTTACGAGGTTAGCTGTCGGACTCGGGAAGTGAGAGTTTCCCTACTTAAAAAAGATTCGCCCCAAGTAGCATAGCTACAAAAATGGTTCCCCCGCTCCAAAATTTGGACTCAGCAAAAGGTTATATAAGGTAAAAAATAACATAAATAAACGAATGAGTCAAACTATTTTATTTTTCCTGTCTTTTTTAAGTTGTGTAAGTACTAGACCATCAGGGAGTTCTGTATTTGTTACTTCAATGAAGCCGTGTTTTTTATATAATGCGATAGCCGGAGTATTTGCTTTTCCTGTTTGTACAATGTATGTCATGGAAGAAGGGAACATGTTAAATATATAAAGTAACAGTTTCGTTGCGATTCCTTGTTTGAAAAAATCAGGCGATACAACTAGTCGGTGAATGTCAATTACTTCTCCTTCTATAAAAGAAATAAAGCCGACAAGTTTATTTTCAGAAAAATATCCATAGAATGTTTCGCCGCAATTTTGAATATCGTTTACAGTATCATATAAACGAGGGATTGCGGTACTGTTTATATAGTCCGCTTCAATTGTATAAGCTGGTATTTGAACTTGTAAAATAGATATTGCTACTTCATAAGAATTGGTAAGTAAATTGTGAATCATAAATAATGAATCCTCCTTTGAATGTGCTATATCGATATAATTTATTGATGGATAAGTTTGACAATGTTTTTCTGTTTTGCATATAATATATGTATCTCCATACATATATTAGTAGTAGGTATATTTCTATAGTGAAATATGGTTAGCGTTGATAAATACATATTTTTGTATTGAATCATACAAACCATAATAGAAATGGGGGACTAAAAATGGGATGGATTATCACATTAATAGTTGGTGCTATTATAGGTGCAATTGCTAGTTCTATAACGGGTAAAAATTTTCCGGGTGGCATGTTCGGAAATATTATCGCAGGTTTATTAGGTGCTTCGTTAGGTAGTAGATTATTTGGATCTTTTGGGCCATCATTTGGCGGGATTCATGTCGTGCCAGCATTGTTAGGAGCAATCGTCTTAATTCTTATTGTATCATTTGTAGTGAAAGCTGTAAGGAAATAGAGATATAGATTATGATGAAAAGCCCTGATTAAGGGCTTTTCATCATTCAAAGAGGTGGTTTCGTTGGATAAAGAAAATGTAAGAAAAAGAGATAAGTTGAAAAAGTTTTTTAGAGAACAAAATTATTTAGCGGTGTTACTTGGATTTGCGTTATTGTTTATTAACATATTATTGCTAACAAAAATTTCTTTTGTGTTTACTCCGTTTATTGTCTTTTTAAAGACAATTTTCTTCCCGGTATTATTAGCGGGGGTACTATTTTATATTTTGCATCCATTTGTTTCGCTTTTAGAAAAAAAAGGTGTATCGAGAATTGTATCGATAGCTTCAATATATTTAATCGTACTAGGATTATTTGTATTTTTAGTTGTAACGGTAATCCCAATTATTCGGGACCAAATTGATGCGTTAATAAACAACTTACCGTATTTCGGTCATGAAATCGAACGAGCAGCACGTAGATTTGGGGAAAGTAATTTACTCGGTAAAATTCAGGAGAATTTAAATATTGATGTTGCGAATATGGTAAAAGACTACACAGTTGACTTTACAAAGTCATTATCATCAGTAACTGGGAATGTAACTGGATTTTTGAGTACTGTTACAGAGGTTGTTTTAACATTTGTAATGGTTCCGTTTATATTGTTCTATCTTTTAAAAGATGGTGAACAATTACCGAATCACTTTTTGAAGTTTATTTCAGAGCAAAGACAACCAGCGGCAAAGAGTATACTAGACGATATGCATTATGCGATTAGCTCGTATATTAGAGGGCAAATTATCGTTAGCTTATTTATCGGTATAATGTTATTAATCGGTTACCTTATTATCGGTATTAAATATGCGGTATTACTTGCTATTTTAGCGATGATTGTAAATATCGTTCCGTACGTAGGGCCAGTTATTGCAATTACACCAGCTTTAATTATCGCATTTATTGACTCGCCAGCAATGGTTTTAAAAGTAATTATCGTTATGATGGTTGTACAATTAGCAGAAGGTAAATTTATTTCTCCGCAAGTAATGGGGAAAAAGCTAGATATTCATCCGATTACAATTATATTTATCATATTAACTGCAGGTAACTTATTTGGAATTATGGGGATTATTTTAGCAATTCCAGGATATGCGATATTAAAAGTGTTAGTTACGCATAGTTATAGATTTGTTAAGTTGAATACATAGGAAAAAGAGCTAAAACAGAGAAGATAGATTAATCTTCTCTGTTTTTTTGTTTTATGGATACAATTTTTTAGCTTGATTGTGATGTAATGCTACACATATAAGTAATATTTATCGATTATTATAATTAATAAATATTCCATGTATTATATTTAATGATGTAAAATAAAACAGTATTCAAAAAATTAAAAATATTACAAAGGGAAATAATACAAATTCAATTGATAATGGGAGAGGATTTTATGATTCTTGGTTTACATCATGCTCAGATAACTATTCCAAAAGGAGCTGAACTAGAGAGGAAAAATTTTTATTGCGAAATTCTTGGTCTCCCTGAGAAGGAAAAGCCCGAATCACTAAAGGGGCGTGGAGGATTTTGGTTAAAAGTCGGAGATAGAGAAGTACATATAGGTACAGAGGATGATTTTGACCGGCTAAAAACAAAAGCCCATATAGCTTATCAAGTAGAGGATATATCGTACTGGAGAAATGTGTTGGAACAAAATGATATTCCGATAATTGAAGGGGTACCTATACCTGGTTTTGAACGTTTTGAGTTTAGAGATCCATTTGGAAACAGAGTGGAAATGATTCAAGAAATTTAGTCGATCCATTAGCTGATTGATATAAAGGACAGAAACAGTACCTGTCGGAAAAAATCAAATTCAGCATATTGAAATTGCGCGTTATATTGCGAAGGTAAATTTAGCGGAAATTAAAAAACGGATTGGATTTGAGGGGGAACGTTAAGCGTTCCCTTGTTTTTGCTGGAAATCTGTAATAATCTTCTCAATAACTGGAGGCAGATTACTAGGTAGCTCATCAAGCGGAAAGAAGCGTAATTCTTTTGACTCAGTTTGATCACATATAAGTTCACCATGGAATTCCCGGCAAATATAAACAACGAGTACACCGTGTACTTGATCGCCGTTTGGATAGATTTGAAAGTAATCTGGTCCTGAGTATGTACGGAATAGTTCTGGATTTCTAATGATAAGCCCAGTTTCTTCAAATACTTCTCGTTTTAAAGCGTCTTCGAGTGTTTCGTTATATTCTAAGGCACCCCCAATAATACCCCAGCGGTTAAAATCTGTACGGAGCTGCAGTAATATTTCATTTTTCTCATTTAATACAATGGCGTGTGATCCAATTAAAATAAGTGGATGATTTCCTACTAGTTTTCTCATGTCTTCAATATAACCCATAATGTTTCTCCTTATTTTTAATAATAGTTAGGAAGTTCTTTTAACATTTTTTCTGTTTTACGTGCTGTAAAGGCTAAGTTATGATCATCTTTTGTTCTAAAAAATAATGTGCGTAAAAAGGTTTTAATGTTTGCACATAAAATACAATACTCGTTTAGCGAAAGGCGTTTTCTAATTTGAGGAAGCCTTTTTATTTTTTTATAAATAATAGAAATTAACGCATCTTGCGGGAAGTCATGGTACAGCATTGATAGTAAAGGAGTAACGATACGTTCATCTTCATTATTATGAAAAAGATCAGATGGAATGAAAATTTTATTTAATAAACAATGAATTAATTCTTCATACCACTGAAAGGTCGTATAGGAATTGTGAACAATTTCAGTAAAGGCATCAGATACGTGGGCAAGGCAATGAGCCCATCCTTTATTTTCGATATAGCCTCGAAAATCCGTTTCTAAGTTTGTATATGTAATGAGTTTGTTTTTTATTTCCTCGATATCCTCCTCTGAAAAAAAGTAGTGCGAGTTAGCGAATTGGAGTATTAACGCAATTAACGAAACAGTGTAAGAACGTGTGAAAACCCCATCTGTATGTGGGGAATAAATGTCACAATATAAATATTCATCACTTAAACAAGTATGTAAAAGTAATTTCAGTTGATCGTCCATAAGGAATTCATGATGAATAAAATGCGCAAAACATTTATATATAAGTTGGTAACGAACGTAACTATCAGTCGTTCCGATATATTGAAGCATAGTTACAGTTAACTCATTTACATCTATATGATGCAGTTGCGTATAGTCATTTTGCTGTATAAGCTCTAACTGTTGTTGTAGTGCTGTAATATCCAATGGAGAACCTCCTCCGCACTTTAAAGATGCGATCTTTTCTAGTATTCTATATATTCAAGGACAATCCTGCTCATGCAAGGAGAACGATTACAAATTCGAGTATGACATAGATGAGGGAAGAATATGACGACTATAGAACTGTTAGAAAAACATTTTAAAATAAGAAGAAGCGCTTCTTCTATAATGATAAAAGAGAATAATGCAGAGATTTTTACAGAAGGGCAATTAGAAGAGATAATACAATATTGTGTTGTTGAGGCTGAAAAAGAAGGATTAGAAAAACTGCATTTTGAGATTTCTTCAAAAAGTCCAAATTATGATATGTATAAGAAATGTTTCGAAACGTATTCAATTGAATATGTTACTGAAAACATTATTGTATTTAAAGATATATACGAAGTAAAAGATGTAGAAAGTGAAATTGATTTTAAACTTATTGAACAAGCAGGAGAAGACGCTTTTTATTCTCTTTGGAAGGAAGTGATGGGAGAACAAGTCGCTTTTGATCAATTTGTAAATATGATGGAACAAGAAATTGGTGGGCAATGGAAAGAACATTGTTTAACAGCAGTTGTGGGTGAAGAGTCAATAGGAATTGTAATCCCGCATATTGAGAGAGGTACGTTAGAAGAAGGGAAACTTATGTATTTCGCAGTTGCTCCAAATATGCGAAATAAAGGGTATGAAGTAGCATTATTTACAGAGGCGATGTTTGTCTTAAAGGAAATCGGTGCATCTTATTATATTGGCGAGACAAATGTGCAAAATGCGTGGATGAAATCTATTTTTGAAGAAAACGGCTGTCAGGTGCTTAGTTGTACGGAGCGATATGTTAGAAAGTTTTAAAGGATGAATGATGTAGTCTCTCGAACTCATTTAGCGGGAGGGGACTATATATGTTAAAGCAATCAATGCATTCGTTTGTTTTATTGTATCCAGAGGTATTGTTAGACGGCTGGAAAATTGAAAAAGTTTCAGAACGTTTTGAAGGTGAAAAGTGGGAAACTTTTTGGTTTCAAGTTATTACTCCAACTGGAATGTTTCGGATAAAAGAGTTTTTCCTCGATATAATGGAGCCGGTATTTCCTGATAGTTGTATTTCTCAGGCAAAAGGAGATGGTTTTCAATATAAAGGGCTTGTGTATTGGAAAGGTGTAAATTATAAGGGGAAAGATAGTTATGTTACATCTAGATGGAAAACACAAATTGAAATTTCTATTGATCATGGATATGTAAACCAAGATGAAATGGAAAGATTTCTATTTGGGTTACAACCGGTAAATATGGAGTTTGCGAAAACGATACTACATACACCATTCCACTTATTAAGCTTTCAAGCGAAAAAAGGTGGAAGTGGTGAGATAGGAAGATGCAGAGAGTGGAGTTTTCCAGATGACGTATCATATTCGAAATTACCACTTCATGAAAAGTTAAGCTGGGAACTTGAATCGGTCGGATTCGGAAATGATGAAACGCAGTATGTATATTGGGACGAAGATAATAAACTATATGCGCTTTGGGTTTGTCGGCATAAAAACAAAGCGTATTATCCTGTGTCATCATGGACAATGAATTATGGCGTGAAACAGATTATAAACGGGTTAGAGTTTTATTCGCATAAAGAGCGCGGAACAGTTGTGTATGAGGATTTAGGTAATGAACAAATCGCATATGTATTTCGCGGGAATCCGTGTACAAATTTTGAACAAGTAAAGGAACTTTTTACGTGTTTGTAAGATAAAAAGAAAAATCGAAACGACAAAGTAAGCTTTCCTATAATACAATAGAAAAGGATTAGACTATACGAAGGAAGCGTGGGTGAAAGAATGGAGCAGCACAGACATTGGCTACAAGCAACTGTAGAACGAAATGAAGATAATACGTTACATATAAAGTGGGAAAATAATATAGAAGAAGTTCGCATTTATTGGAGTACTTCACCAGATCATATTGAAGAAAATGGAGAATTACTTGCAACGGTAAATGGAGAATCATCATATACAATTGAAAACATAAGTGAAAATGAGCGTCCATATTTTAGACTAGTAGGAAGTAATGGACAAGCAGTAACAGTAGCGGAGCGTAGATTACCATTACAAGGAGCGTTTAACTTCCGTGATATGGGAGGATATGAAACGACAGAAGGCCGTAAAGTAAAATGGGGCAAATTGTACCGTTCTGAAGAACTAGCAGGACTAACAGAATGGGATATCGAGTATTTACAAAAGTCTGGACTAAAGTTAATTTGTGACTATCGTACAGATTTTGAAGTGAAGCATAAGCCGAACCCAAGTGTTACAGGCGCCCGCCAAGTGTGTTTACCGGTTATGCAAGAGTTGGCGAAAGACTTGAATATAAACGAGTTTTTCCAAGTTGGTGACCTTTCTATGTTAGGGAAACCAGGTGAATATCTTGTGAAAATGAATCAAGATTTCGTCGATGGTAACGAGGCGTTCGTTAGCTTTTTAAAACTTGTGCAAAACCCGGAAAACTTACCGTTAGTAAACCACTGTACAGCTGGAAAAGACCGTACTGGATTTGGCTCAGCGTTATTATTACTTCTACTAGGTGTACCAGAAAAAACAGTAATGGAAGACTACTTACTAAGTAACGGCTTCCGTGAAAAATTAAACGAAAAAATGATGGCCTTTTTAGGTGCAAAATTACAAAACGATGAAAGTAGAGCAATATTAGGTGCAATGTTTGAAGCACGCGCCGAATATTTACAAGCTGCGATTGATGAAATCCAAAAGCAATACGGATCAGTTGAAGAGTATGCTGAAAAGGCTCTTGGCTTTACGAAAGAGTCGTTAGAGGAAATGAAAGTGTTATTGCTAGAAGATGAATAAGAAGATGGGAGGCTGATTTTGATTAGCCTCCTTTTATTTATAGCGCAGCTGAAAATAGAAGGAAATGGTGTATTCTATAAAGAGCAGGTTAAAGCGCTTCATAATGAAATATATAAACTTATAATGCTATCGTGTTATTATGTTAAGTGACAATAAAGTCGTTTGAAACATAATAAAGTTGTAAAAAACAGCAGTCATGTTATTCAGTTAAAGGGCTATTTGGTTGAGCGATACCTTTTAAGGAAATTGGGTATCTATGTTGAATTTTGGATGAGAGTGTGAATAATTCTCTTAAACTAACGTGTAGTTTAGTTTAAGAAGGAGTAAATAATTTCTATAATGAACTAGAGATAAAAAAGAAAGGAAATGTCGATGTATTAGATGGAGGGTTATAGTAATAGAAAGGAAATTAGGAGATGGAAAAATCAATAAAAAGTGAATTAATTGGAGTGTTTACCTTTAATGAGGTCTGTAAAGCATATCAGCAAAATAATGGGGAAATACATTGGCAATTGGATATTAGAAATGAATATGTAGATGTTAATGAGATGATGAAAAGAGCAGAGAAGCTTTTTTTATGCGTAGAAGAATTTGATAAAAAGGCTAAAGTAGCCATAGCAGAGAAATTGACTAATTACAAAAATGATTTTTGGCCTGAGTATGATGAGAATGATGAACATTTAAATTGGGATGCTGTAGATGCAGGAGAATATGATGTAACTAAAGAAAAATTTGCAAAAGCAATTACTCTCTATGACATCGAAATTAGAGCACATGATATATACTGTGAATATCATGATGGAGATTTATTTGGTGGACACATGATACATGCCTATTTTAATAATGATTATAAGTTATTAAATGCAGAGGTGTAGTTTTAGTTAGATAACAATTGAAATAAAGCGTGCTTTAGCTGAAAAAGAATTAAACAAATATTAAGCTATGAAAATGAAGTTTTTAAATTAGGAATTGAGGAGAACAGCATGAAATACAAAGTTATATTATTCGACGTAGATGATACATTATTAGATTTTCCTGAAACGGAAAGAAACGCATTACATAACGCGTTTGTACAGTTTGGCATGTCTACAGGGTATGATGATTATCTTGCAAGTTATAAAGAGATTAGTAATGGATTATGGGGAGATTTAGAAAATAAAATGATTACGCTAAGTGAATTAGCGGTAGATCGATTTAGACAATTATTTGAACTTCATAGTATAGAAGTAGATGCGCAGCAATTTAGTGATGTATACCTTGAAAACTTAGGGAAAGAAGTACATCTTATAGAAGGTGCAGTGCAATTATGTGAGAATCTTCGAGATTGCAAGTTAGGTATCATTACGAACGGATATACAAAAGTTCAACAATCAAGAGTTGGAAATTCGCCGTTATGTAACTTCTTTGATCATATTATTATTTCTGAAGAGGTTGGTCATCAAAAGCCAGCACGTGAGATTTTTGATTATGCATTTGAAAAGTTTGGGATTACGGATAAATCAAGTGTACTAATGGTTGGAGATTCGCTAACTTCTGATATGAAAGGCGGAGAAGATTACGGTATTGATACGTGTTGGTATAATCCGAGTCTAAAAGAAAATACGATGGGTGTTAAGCCGACTTATGAAGTGGAGAGTCTGCTACAAATTTTAGAAATTGTGGAAGTGGCGGAAGAAAAGGTAGCCTCATTTTAATCGTGTTGAGATTTGACGAATCGTCGATATAATTTCATATACTAAGATATGGAACAAAAAAAATGGCACCAAGTCAAAACAATTTTACTGAAATAAAATTAGAACCATTTAAACAAGCTGAAATTAAAATTTGAGGATTAATGTGGAGAAGGTTTTAGAAAACAGAAATAACACTAAATAATATTTTAAGCTGTTTGTAATTGGTCATTACAAACAGCTTAAAAATAAAAAAGATTGCTTCTTAGGATTTGAGCAATCTTTTTTATTTTTTTAGGAGATGAAATGTATATTTTTGTACCCTATTTCCATCAAGTAAAAAAATGTTTGTTCCCCAGTAATGAAAAAAATGAATTTAATTCTCATAAATAACTGTAAAGTGGTAAAAATTTCGTTTTGGGGGTAATTCAACATTTTAAGTTAATGGGTATGGGGTGGAATCTTTTCCTTGTTTAGACTGGATATCCGCCTGTTGGCGGTGGCCAAGCACTAAATAATCTGCGAATCAGCACAATTTCTCCTAAATGGTAGGAGTTGTGAGATGCAATATTGCGTAGAACACCGCCAGGGGTTTCACCAGGCCATTCCTCCAATGTTTTGTCCAATTGAACAGTTTGGGCAATCGTGCATGCCTGTTCAATCCCTTGAAGAAAATACTGAATAATCTGTTGCCACTCTTCCTCACTGGCAGGCCCTTCTTCTTCAGGCCAGCTTTCTTTTACATGGGCAGGCAATGCAGGCTTCTTCCCCTGAGCGGATAATAAGAGAAAATCTTGCCAGTAGGTCATGTGTTTTACTAATTGATAAATAGAATAAGGCAGTTCCTCTCTGCGTTTTCCCGCAAGCGCCATGTCTATATCCGACAAAGCATTTTTGATGGGAAGATGTCCTCGTTCTCCTCTTAACGATTTTACTAATGCTTGGCTAAATGCTTTATTTGATTGATCCATAATAATTGACTCCCATCCTGTTTTATTTTCTAATTTGCTGATTTTAAGGTTCTGCCTCTTTTATATGTACTAAATAAAATTATAGAAGATTTACGACTATTAAGAGAAAGTAAAATAAGGCAAAAATAACAAGAATCACTGACTTCTTAACGCACAGGAAATCGTTGGTTTTTATTTAAATAGTACCTTAATGTACAATTGTAGTAACAGATAAATCAAAGGTTCGAATGACAATATCCAGGTCTGCAATAATGTCAGCCACTTTTGATTTTAGCTTTTCCGATTCCTCCTGAATTTTATCCAATTGATTTTATTGTGAATGAACTATGAGTTGATTATAATGATTAGAGTGAACTCTAAGTCAAGAGAAAAATAATAAAAGGATAGTTATTCTATTATGAGGGAGTTCGCAAAGCAAAAATAGTGTTTCTATACTAAGGTCATTTACGTGTTATAATACATGAATTAAATGTGTATATATACATAGTTTCTCAGAGTGATGCAATGTTAGGTATGAGCTGTGTAACAACTAGAGGTGAGTAAAGGATGTTAACGTTTTTATTTGAGTTAGACAAGAGTCTCCCGCAGAAGGATGAGCCACGGTATGTTGCTTATGCAAAGGGCTTTATCGAAGGGGATTTAACGATTTGTGTGGGTGACAGAGTACTTTTTCAGAAGTCATGCATGAAGGTCGCAGAGCTGGGCATTTATTTAGGACAGTGGATGGAGCAAGTTGAACACGGGCAGAACGAACATATGAATTATGAAACGACTGATCGTGATGAGGTAATTCTTGGTTTCTTTTATGAAGAGGACAATCAGTGGAGGATTTCTTCCAGTTGGCAAGAATTTGAACTTCAGGAACGTATATCTACTACAACATTAGTAGAGAGCGTGCAACGCTATTTGTATGAGCTAAATAAGGAACTGCGCGCGATAGAATATCCTGTGACGTTTGATCAGTACTTAAGAGGAGAGCGAATGATGCAGCTTTCTTACAAACGATTGTGTGATAGTAAAGCGGATACGACGTCGATAGAGGTTTACAATGAAAGCAAACAAGTAGGCATAGTACGGGGCTATTATAAAAATACGTTGATGAAAGTGCTAGACTTCATTCCGAAAGTTGGCAGTAATATCATTTATGAAATAAAGGATAGTAAGGACAATATTCGCGTCATTGCAAAGGATGTAAGTAGGCAGCGCCAAAGAAAAATTTTAGTAACGTACATCGATAATAATGATACAGAGCATGAAATACTTGTATGTGATGGAAAGTTATTGGATGCAAACTTCTTATTTACCTTTACATATAAGACAGAAGAATATGTTGTTCAAAAAACTTCACTTGGGCTTGGAAAGTTATTACGAAAGGGCTATGTAATCGCAGATTGGAATATTCGTCTTGAGGAAGATATGTATCACATCGAGATGAATGTATTTGATGATGATTATATTGAGGATCAATACTTACTGTTAGGCGTATTTCATGCGGTTTTGTATGGGTGATAAATGAGAAATACCTGTATTTATTCTTCATGGGAAGGATACAGGTATTTTTTATGTCGTTCTGGTGACTTGGTGCCCTTTGTTAATCCTCAAAAATAAAAATCTCATCAATCGTACTATGTAGTACCCTCGCTATATCGTGAGCAAGTTGTAAGGAAGGGTTATACTTTCCTTTTTCAAGGTGGCTAATTGTTTCACGACGTACCCCAACTTGTTTCGCTAAATCTTCTTGTGTCATGTTCAATTTGGCACGGTATTCTTTTATTTTCGTTACGAACGCCATGGCGCATCTTCCATTTCATCAACAGGTTTATCGTAAAAGAATATAGAGAAACCGAAAGTAAGAATGAGTGTGCTGAAAATAATCGCGATATCCACTTCTTGTAATGTACTAATTGGAAATAGCATTTCAATAAACATAATGATAGCGGTAGTTAGTAACGTAACGATAAATGCATTGCGGCAAGATTTATTGACGATTTGTTCAAACAGTTCATCATGATGAACTTTTCTATACGTTGTGAAAAAGGAGAAGAAACAGAACATAGTAAACAATCCTTTTTCATAAAAAAATCCGAGAAACCCAAAGAAACCAAGAAATCCTAAATATTTAATCCAAGTCGTTTTCATGATAGGTCCTCCTTATAATGTTAGAAATAAGTCACATTATGCTATAAATATATCACATATGGATATGAATGGTAATAATAGTTTTCCAGTTCTCTTCATAATAATAGTAAAAAGAGGAAATATGCTGCGAAATAAAGAGGATAATATTGTAAAATGGTTGTAAGGAGGGGGAGGAAGAAATGCTAACTGGGATAATGATTGTTGTATTACTTGTAGTGATTACTGTAATTGCGACGGTGTTAATTGGGCGGAATGGTGATGCGAATTATAGTAAAGCGACAAAAGGGAATATTAAACGTCTTACGATGATTTATATTATACTAGCTGTCGTTTTAATCGTTGGATTAGGAGTTTACATTTATTTTAAAGGTTGAATAAACTGAAAAATACAAAAATCTAAAAATAGAAGTATGCTATAATATCAATATAGTTATTTGGTAATTAAGGAAAGGATTGGATGGAATGATTGAAATTACGAATGTGTCAAAAAGTTATAATGGATCTACTTATGCAGTAAAAGATTTAAGTTTATCGGTACCTAGCGGAGAAATTTTTGGGTTTTTAGGACCGAATGGTGCGGGTAAATCAACGACAATTAAGATGATTACTGGTATTCACGGAGTGGATAAAGGGACTATTACGATCAACGGCAAAGATATTATGAAAAATCCGATGGAAGCGAAAAAGACGTTTGGTTATGTTCCGGATAGTCCAGATATGTTTTTGCGATTAAAAGGAATTGAATATTTAAACTTTATGGCAGATATGTATGAAGTACCGAAAGAAGTAAGACAAGAGCGAATAGAGTCTTTAGCGAAGAAGTTTGATCTTTATAATGCGTTATCTGATCAAATTCAAAGTTATTCACACGGTATGAGACAAAAGATTGTTATTATTGGTGTGCTCGTGCATGAACCGGATGTATGGATTTTAGATGAACCGTTAACAGGGCTTGATCCGAAATCGGCATATATTTTAAAAGAAATGATGAGAGAGCATGCAGATAAAGGGAAAATTGTATTTTTCTCTACACACGTATTAGAAGTAGCGGAAAAAATATGTGACCGCGTTGCGATTATTAATAAGGGGAATTTGCAGTTTAAAGGAAATTTAGATGAAATGAGAGATCATTTTAAATCCAATGAATCACTTGAAAAAATGTTCTTGGAGATGACGGGAAATGAGTAAAATATGGACGTTAACGAAAGTATTATTGAAATTAAATTATGCAGATTTCATAACAGATAAGAAGAAGCGATGGGCGTATTTATTTTCATTTGCAGCAATATTATTTGTAGGTTTTTTAATATTTGGTTCGATGACCCACGGAATGTATGAAGGAATGGTACATCTCGGACAGAATCCAGCGATTATAATAGCAATGGGATTAGCGATTGCTAGTATATGGGTGTTTTTGATGAGTATTATGAACATTTTAACAGTGTTTTACTATAGTAATGATGTTGAAATGTTACTACCGTTACCGTTAAAACCAGCGCAAATTATTTCTGCAAAATTCTTTACGGTGTTAATTACACAATACGTAATGAGTTCGTTTATTTTATGGCCTATCTTTATTACTTACGGTTTAAAGAGCGGTGCTTTCATTACATATTATATTTATATGGTTGTCATTTACATATTCTTCCCGATCGTTCCGTTAGTGTTAGCTTCGTTAATTATGACACTTATTATGAGGTATACGAATATAGCGAAAAACAAAGACCGAGGAAATATATTTATTGGAATCGTAAGCATACTATTTATTGTAGGAATTAATGTATTTATGCAGTGGAGAAATAAAAGTGCAGTATCTGGAGCTGGAGATTCAGTTGCGAATTACCTTGCAAATAATCAATCCTCCCTCTTCATACAAATGACAAATTATTTTCCGACTACATATTTTGGTGCAATGGGATTAGTAGAAAATGCATCGTGGAAAGGTCTATTATACGTTCTTATTTACATTCTTATTTCTATCGCGTTCTTCGGACTGTTTTATTACATTGCAGAGCGTACATATTTAAAAGGGGTTATCGGACTTTCAACGAGTACAGCAAAGAAAGAGGTCATTTCAGCAGAAGGTTTACAGAAATCAACGGTACAAAGTTCTCATTTAAAAGCATATGTGAAAAAAGAATTTAAAACGTTATTCCGTACACCGCAATTTTTCTTAAATTGCATTGTGCAAACTTTTGTAATGCCGATTATGCTGTTCTTTATTTTATTTGTACAAGATGGAAATTTAAAGTTTATTACGGAATATGTAAACAATCCAGAACAAGCCGGGTTTGCAATTGGTGCGGGACTTTGTGCATCGTTATTTTTAATGGGAAATAACGTAATTGCAACGACGTCATTCTCTCGAGATGGAAGCGCATGGTTTGTGAATCGTTATTTACCAGTAAAAGCTTCGGATATCTTTTTTGCGAAAGCGATAACTGCCTGGTTAATTAATATAATTATTTTAGCAGTATTCGGTATTACGATGGCAGTTGTAGCGGGAGTTTCTCCAGTCTTTATGATACTTTGGTTCTTACTAAGTGCGAACGGTTTATTGTTAATCAATTTAATCGGTACACGCTGGGATGCACAAACTGCAGATATTCATTGGGATACAGAGCAGAAATTATTTAAAAGCCGATATACAACTTTGTGGAATTTTTTAGCTAATATTTTAATAGCTTTAGTTATTGTAGCAGGTGTAAGTGTATTATACTTCGTCCTTCATGTAGGGCTTTGGGTTATGTTTATTGTTTTATTTGTACTATTTACGATTGTAAATTATATCTTTATTAAAATTTTAAAATTAGGCGCAGAACGTATATTGTCAAATATTCAATAAGAAGATAGATCCTCTGTATTCGTGCAGGGGATTTATCCATAGATGGAGGAGAAATGGTGAAGAAAATAGCAATTGTAACAGGGGCAACTCGTCTGAATGGAATTGGTGCGGCTGTATGCAAGGTGCTTGCTCAAAAGGGGATAGACATTTTTTTCACGTATTGGCCTCAGTATGATAAAGCGATGCCATGGGGAATGAATGATCAAGAACCCTTTGTGTTGAAAAAGGAGATTGAAAGTTACGGTGTTCGATGTGAAATGGCAGAAATCAACTTATCACAGTCTTATTCGCCTAATCGTGTATTGTATATGGTATCAGAACGCTTAGGTGAGCCATCTATTCTTATTAATAATGCGGCATATTCTACTCATACGAAAATTGAAGAGTTAGATGTAGAACAGTTAGATAAACATTATACGGTCAATGTTCGTGCTCCTATGTTATTAAGTTCATTATTTATTAAACATTTTTCACTCAAAACAAGTGGAAGTGTTATAAATCTTACTTCTGGGCAGTCACTAGAGCCAATGCCAGATGAACTGGCATATGTAGCAACGAAAGGAGCAATTGAAGCATTTACAAAATCAGTAGCACCAGTTGCGATGGAGAAAGGGATTACAGTGAATGCTGTTGATCCAGGACCGACGAGTACAGGATGGATTACAGAGGAGCTAAAGCATCATTTAGTGTGGAAGTTCCCGCAAGGTAGAGTTGGAGAATCCATGGATGCTGCACGTTTAATTTCTTTTTTAGTAAGTGAAGAGGCGAAGTGGGTTACAGGGCAAATCATTCATTCAAATGGTGGTTACTCATAAAAATATTATGTTAACAAATATTCAAAAACAAAAAATGAAAGAAAATTTTATTTTTTTGTATAAATAAAATGTCAAGAAAGATCAAAATTTGATAGGAGAGTATATCGTCATATGAAGATAGTAATTCTTTATGTGACAATATACTCTTTTTCTTTTACAGCAGAGAAGAAAAATGAAGTAGAAGAAACTCGAATATTAAAATGAGTTTATCAGTTTTTGTACGTATTATTATGAAGATTACTGTCGGAAAGATGGTGATTCGTGTGAAAAGGGATTTTTTAAGGGGAAATCGAATCGTAAAGGGGAGGATAAATTAAGTAAACATAGGGGGATTTATATGAAAATGAAAAAGGTCGCTATCGCATCGATAACAATTGGTACAATGCTTACTATAGCAGCTTGTAGTCCTTCGGCAGATAAAGAGACAGAAAAGAAGGAGCAAGTAACGGCACAAAATGAAGGCGAAGCAAAAACGACAAGTACAGATGAAGCGTCAAAAACAACGAAAGATACTGAAAAAGAAACAAATACTTCTTCAAACGAAAAAACAGATAAGGATGCAAAAAATACGAAAGAATCATCTGGAACAGAAAATAACGGCAAAACATCAACTCAAAACGAGAATGTGAAAACAAAAGAAAAAGAAACGACAGGTAAAACGAATGACCAAACGACTAGCGGAAAAACAACAGATCAAAGTACAAGTACAAACTCAAACGGAAAAACAACGAAAGATCCGAAGAAAAGCGTAGCTGTGAAAACAAATGTAAAAGAAGTTGTTGCTTTAATTGATAGCTTAGACAAGCAATTAGCTGCTAACCCTAAATTGGAAACAGTGAATAAGCTTGGAAAACAAATTAATGAGAAATGGGATGTAATTGAGAAAGATTTAGAAGCATCGCACCCAACTGACTTTAAAACCATTGGCCAAAGTATGTATCCGTTAATTGTAGGAGCGGAGAAAGAAAAAATAGATGTTACTAAAATGAAGTCATTAACGACGAAAACGAAAAAAGATTTAAATCTTTTATTGACGAAGTTATCGTAGTGTGAAAAGAGCCTACTCGTGTGAGTAGGCTTCTTTTAGGTTGAGAGTTTATTTTAAAGTTAATGGGAAACCTATCAAAAAAAGGATGGTGGCAAAAATGACAATCGATCGAATTTGTACAATTGGACCAGCAAGCAATAATAAAGAAACGTTAGCTCAGCTAATAAAGAATGGTATGAAAATTGTTCGGCTAAATTTATCACATGGCACGCATGAAAGTCATAAAGACATCATTCGTTTAGTGAAATCTTTAGATGATTCTATTAAATTTTTAGGTGATGTACAAGGTCCTAAAATAAGATTAGGTGAAATGAACGGAGAACAAGTTACACTCAAGGCGGGCAATTCTTTTATTTTACATACACAACCAGTTACAGGGAGTAATACAGAAGCAAGTGTCGATTATGTTGGGATTGCGAATGATGTGAAAGTTGGAAGTAGAATTTTGATTAATGATGGAGAAGTTGAATTAATTGTTGAAAAGGTAAGTGCAGAAAAAATAGAAACAAAGATCAAAACAGGTGGTAATATCTCATCTCATAAAGGGGTGAATTTACCAGGGGCGACAGTTAGCTTACCAGCTATTACAGAGAAAGATAAAAAAGATATTCAGTTTCTTTTAGAAGAAGAGGTTGATTTTATCGCGTGTTCTTTCGTACGAAAACCTAGTCATATAAAGGAAATACGGGATTTTATAAAGCAGCATAAAGAATCTTCCCCGAGTTTAATTGCAAAAATTGAAACGATGGAAGCGATTGAGAATTTTCAAGATATATGTAAAGAAGCGGATGGAATTATGATTGCAAGGGGTGATTTAGGAGTAGAGTTACCGTATCAATTTATTCCGCTCTTACAAAAAATGATGATTCATGAGTGTAATCGAACGAATACATATGTCATTACAGCAACACAAATGCTTCAATCTATGGTAGATCATTCTATTCCTACAAGAGCTGAGGTAACTGATGTATTTCAAGCTGTACTGGACGGAACGAATGCAGTTATGCTTTCAGCTGAAAGTGCATCAGGAGAACATCCAATTGAAAGTGTGAGAACACTACGCCTCGTTTCTGAATTTGCAGAGCATGTGAAAAAAGATGGTCCTTTTGCGATGAAAGATGTACTGGAATTGCTGCATAAGTCTCTTTAGTATGAAAATATATAGTTATCGATTATAGTATTAATTGGATACTTATGCTAAACCAGCGAAAATTTGTTGTTCTTTCTGTATGAATTTAACTTTTTTATGGAAAGATATGCTAGTAAGTATACGATATGAACGTTCTATTTTTTAGAGTGTGATAGGAGGAGAATGAATATGTCAGATATTGAAGTAGGCGAAATCTTTAGCCTTAGCGATGAGAATAATGAGGAACAAGAAGTTGAAGTGCTTGGAGCGATGGATGTCGAAGGAGCAGAATACATTGCGGTTGCCTTTGTAGAAGACATTCAAACAGAAACCGAGGAAGACATTGATATCTTCTTTTTAAAAGTAGAAGAAGATGACGAATTCTCATACATTGAAAATGATGAGGAATTTGAAAAAGTATCGGCTGCGTTTGAGAAGATTTTGGACGAACAAGAACAAGAGTAGTTTGACACAAGAGGGGGGATGCAAATCTGCCCTCTTTTTTGTATAGGGTTGAATAACTTTTCTCTAATTTCTGTTTTTCAATCCACTATGAATCATACACTTCTTTTGTGTTCGTGGAAGCCGCATCTAGTAAGAGAGAAATCGCCGCTATAATATGTATAGCGATTTGTATATAAGGAAAAAAAGCAATTAGAATAGAGAGGATTCCTATATAATTAGCATAGGCTTTCATGCCTTCCTTTTTAGCTAATACAATAGTAATGATATGTAAAGTAATTACTATAAGAAACGGTATCCCGTATAAGTTAACTAGTCCTTGAAGTAAATAACAAGGAATTAATAAAAGATGGGAGATACCTGTAGTCCACTTTAGTACTTTCACAAATGCTTTCAAAATTAATCCTCCTAAGACGATTCATATCTATATATTACCAAATATAACAGATGATTGGATATTAAAGATTTGTAGTTTTAAGTTGATTGTAATTATTTTATGTTAACTAATTGTTAGTTATATATTGAATAGAAAAACCATCTCAATGAGGGGAGGAAGATCATACACATTAAATAGTAAATAAAAGTCCATGCAACTCGATTTTTCTGGTTGATATCATCTATCTAAAAATTTGTATACAAAATCCCTCCTAAAGGTTTATAGTGCGTTTTAAGGTATGAAGGGATTTTTAGTTCATGACATAATATATCCATTGTTTTTAGGGAACAGTAATTCAAAACTTTAAACAATGGAGGTTACAATAATGAAAAAAGCGGCTGTCCCAAAAGTATTTTGGAGCAGCTCTTTGCAATTATCGTCACTTTTTGTCGGTAAATTGATATTTCATGTAGAATCGTTGATATATTGTGATTTGTGATAGATATATTTAAAAAATCGTTAATATAATTTCACTTACCAAGGCATTGTTCATCAAGGGAAAGAAAAAGGGCTGTCACGTCGGACAGCCACTTTTTAGTTTACATAACTTACATGTTGAAAACACTTCACATGGTAGGCACATTAAAATAATTATTTAACGTATTATCTTTCAAAGAAGAAAGGGGGACTTTCACTTCAGTACCTTCCTTCATATTCCGCAGTACAACGATTTCTGCACATAGTTCTTCTTCACCAATTATAAGTACATACGGGATATTTTCTTTGTTTGCGTAATTAAGGGCACGTTTTAGTTTGCGTCCTGCTAGTTCAAGTTCGATTTTTAATGAAATAGTGGTGCGCAGTTGCTGGGCAATTTGCAAGCATTGTAATTCTGTCCCGAGTGGAATGATAAATAAATCGGCTGTAGATGATATTGTTTCTTTTTGTGAGAGAGCTGTATAAATAACATCTAAACCGAATGAAATACCGACTGTTGGATAGTTCATATTATCACCACGGAATGCGCCGATAATATTATCGTAACGACCACCGCTACCAATGCTAGATGTAATCGTGCCATCTTTTAGGAATATTTCATACACAGTACCTGTATACATTGTGAGTCCTCGTGCTAAAAATGGATTGAATATCGTATTTTCATTCATTCCGAGGGCGATTAAATATTGCTGCAATTGTTTTAATTCGTTTATTCCATCGGTAACGAGTGGATTATTAAATGCTTCTTCAAATTCAGTAAGCGTAAACTTCATACAAGATAAAACGGTACTACATATTGACTCTACTGTTTGCTTGGTAATCCCTCGCGCTAATAAATCTTTCCTTACACCTTCAATTCCAATCTTTTCAATTTTGTCTAATGATAAAATTACGTCACTCGTTAATTCGGCAGGAATGTTCATAGATTGGAGAATCCCATTTAATAATTTTCGGTTATTATATTGAATGGTTACTTCTAAGTTTAACGTTCGGAACAGTTCAAATGCCATGCTCATGAGTTCAGCTTCTGCCATGACTGATTCTACACCAACTATATCAACGTCGCATTGAATGAACTCACGGAACCTCCCTTGTTTAATCGGACCATCTCGAAATACTTTCCCAATTTCATAGCGTTTAAAAGGGAGGCGAATATTTGGATTCATTGCCACAACTTTTGCGAATGGAATTGTTAAATCGTATCGTAAGGCAAGTTCGCGTTTTCCTTGATCTTGAAGTGTATATATTTCTTTTAATATCTCATCACCACCACCGTACTTGTAAGACATAAGTTCATACATATTTAACGTTGGTGTTTCTAATGGTTTACAGCCATAACGTTCAAACGTATCTTCACAAGCTCTTTTAATTTTATTTCGCAGTACTTGTTCCTCTGGTAAGTAGTCTTTCGTTCCTTTTACATTTTTCATTTCCATCATAATCACTCCTCTTTTAAATTAAAAAAAGCTATGCGGGTATAAAAATACCCACATAGCTTTATGAACGCTTCGTGGGTCAACAGGAAAAGCCCTGTACCCACGAAGAAAAAATTTTCTCCGGATACACGGCGTTACGTATGATGATGAAGTTGGAAAGAAGTATTAATAGTACGCATTGCAAATCTCTCCTTAACATAAGTTTTTCCAAATTATATCAGATATTTTTTGAATTATCAATATTTTTAGTTTTGAAATATACGTGAAGTTATGTAGGAGAAATGGAAAAGGGTGTATAATAAAACTTAATAATATGAAATAACCTTTTAAGGAGACCGCTATGAAAAAAGATAAAACAAATGCGATGCGAATATTAGATAAAGAAAAAATCGAATATTCGATGATGTCATATAATCCAGACGACGGAAAAATTGATGGAGTATCAGTAGCTGAGAAAATTGGACGAGAAGTGAGAGAAGTATATAAAACGTTAATCGCTCAAGGAAATAGTAAAAATTATCATGTGTTTATCATTCCAGTAGATGAGGAATTGAATTTAAAGGCTGCCGCAAAAGCAGTAAGTGAAAAGAAAATTGAAATGATTCCTGTAAAAGATATTACGAAAGTGTCAGGATACATTCGCGGCGGTTGTTCACCGATCGGCATGAAGAAGTTATTTTCTACATGTATTGATGCGAGTGCTCAATCACTTGAAACGATTATTGTAAGCGGAGGGAAAATCGGTATACAAATTGAGCTTAAAGTTGATGACTTGGCGAAAGTGACGAGAGCACAGTTTGGTGAGATAACGAAATAATTATACATAGGAAAAGAAGTTCTAGTTTTATGGAGCTCCTTTTTATTTTGGACGGATGTTTCCTAACGGTTGATTTTGTTAATGAAAGTTGACTTTAAATCCATATTTTGTGTGAAATGAAAAAATATAATAATAGTATGAGGTGATACAGTAAGAAAAATTTATGTTCATAAAATTATTGCGGATAAGAGAAAAGAAAAGGGAGTTACATAGGAAGAGTTAGCGGCGTATATCGGTATTACAAAAGCATCTGTTTCGAAATGGGAGACGGGGCAAAGTTATCCGGCTGTTTATAAATGTCGCTTCAAACCCACGAAAGAAATGGCCTTGTGTAACTAAATCTACTCCAGAAACCGATACACGCTCATCACAATGATTCTTTAAAGCACCATCATAAGAAATCACTCTTTTTTATTTCCCCCGCTATTTGTGTGAGTCGGGCTGCCCGTAAACCCCACTGATTATAGTTTCACTTTATAGCAAAGATTTAAAAAAATTGTGAATTTCATAGAAAATAAGTGGTATATGAAGTTAAATGTTAGGTATTGTTTTATCCATTTCAATGGTTGAAATCGCAAAAAAGAACTATACTAGTTCCTATCATTCTCTTTAATAATTGTTTGAAATGCTCTTACATATTGATTTATCTGGGAGAATGTATAGATTTCGATTGATTATATGTAATGAAAAATGAAGGTGTTATGTAGCTATTATGATGTAAATTAGAAGAAGTGTAAGGAGGAAGGTATATCTACTAAAATAGCGAGATATACTAAATTAAACATGAGTATTAGATTGAATAAAAAAGTAGTAGCATTAACAGCAGGACTAACGGTATTATCCTCATCGATGGTATCGTTTGCAGAAGAACAACAATCTGTAAATAACCATCAATCTATAAGTGTTCAAGAACAAGTCGGAACAGATCAACTTCAAGTATCAGACGAACAAGCTTTAAAAAGTATTGAAGAAAGTTTTGAAGGGGTAGATGGACGTGGTGGAGGTACTGTCGATAATAAGAAAGTGGACAGTCTTCAAAGTTCAGAAGGTATTTATGAAGAAACGGGTACATTAACGGTCCCTAACAATTCAAATAGAACAAAGCGTAGTCTTTCTTTCTCAGCACCTACAGTTTCTAGTACGATAAACGGGGTTCCATTCACGGAATGGATTGTTCCAGCAGGTAACGAGAATATTCGTCCTCAAAACCATATGATTCCAAAGTATATTACAATTCATGAGACTGATAATAAAAGCGTAGGAGCAGGAGCTAAGAACCACGCTCAATACTTATATAACCAAGCGGTAGGGAACACAGACCGAGCTGCATCATGGCATTTTACAGTAGATGATAAAGAAATTTATCAACACTTACCATTAAACGAGAACGGATGGCACGCAGGAGACGGTGATGGACCAGGTAATAGAGAATCTATTGCAATTGAAATCGCAGTTAACAGTGATGGTGACTACAATAAGGCAGTGGATAATGCTAAGAAACTTGCAGCTTATTTAATGAAAGAAACGGGTGTACCATTAAACAACATCGTAAAACACCAAAAATGGAGTGGTAAAAACTGTCCCGATATTATGATTAATAGTGGACAATGGGTACCATTCGTAAATGGCGTTGAAGGATATTATAATAAATTTTATCAACCAACAGACGATATAACAGGAGGTTGGTATGAACCGGCTATTCGTGATTTGAATAGAAGAGGTATTATGGTAGGAGAAGGAAACGGCATTTTTGCGCCTAATAGATCTGTAACAAGAGCTGAGTTTGCGCAATTAATCTCTAATTCTCTAAGTCTTCCAGCTGGAGATGCAACGTTTAAAGATATAAATGATGTAAATCAAACTTTACGAGATGGTATTAAACGTACTGCAAGTGCAGGCATCATTTCTGGTAGAGGAGACGGTAATTTTGACCCTAACACACCTATTACAAGAGAAGAAGCGGCAGTCATTGTAAATAAAGCTTTACAGTATAAAGGAATAAATGGTCCATTGGCAAACTTACCATTTGCAGATAAAGATCAAATTATCTATAAAGAAGCTGTACAAAGATTATACGGCTTAGGTATTGTAAAAGGTATGGGAGATAACCTGTATGTCCCTAAAGGAACAACAACTCGTGGTGAAACTGCAGCATTCATTTTAAACATGCTTCAAGTTATTGAAACTGGGAATGTTCAAACAGGAATTGGTACGGTTGAAATAAATGGTATTGGGGTAAATGTTCGCAGCGGAGCAGGATCTAGCTACTCTGTTGTTAGAAAAGCAAGCAAAGGTGAAAAAGCTACAGTATACGAAGAAAAGAATGGCTGGCTAAGAATTGGTACAGATGAGTGGATTTATAATGAGCCTAGCTACATCGTCTATACGAAAGATAAAAATTAAATAGTTAAGAAGTAAGTCATACATCACATATTTCATTTATTCCCAGGCAATGGACAGCATTTTCTCCATTGCCTGTTTTTGTGTTTCAGTTTTTTAATAGTTATATAGAAATTTGAAATGGAGTTAGAAGGAAGAGTAATTTTCTGTAAAATATTGGACGTTTTAGGTTAGTTTAGCATATAGGTTTTTCAGTTTTTTACGTAATTTAATATTTGTGAACGAGGGTTTTCGTTGTTTGATGGTGTGAAAAACGAACGTTTTTTTTAAAAAATCGAAAAATATTCATATTTTAATTGCGAATATACAAAAGGTTTGTTATATTACCAATATAATAATTTTAAATAACACCACTCGTATATACTCGGTAATATGGTCCGAGCGTTTCTACCTAGTTCCCAATGAAAGAACTGGACTACGGGTTAAAGTATTCGGTCGCTCTATGTAATGTGCGCTACCGATCTATAATTTTGCATATGCTTAATTAACTTTGACTACCGTAGTTCTAGAAAGTAGAGGTTCTTCTACAATTTCTAGAACTTTTTTGTTTGGACCAAAAGTATCGAGTATAGAAAACAACAAGAGAAAGAGGAGATTATTTATGAAGAAGAATACGTTGAAAAAATGTGCTGCCCTAGTAACTACTGTTGCATTGTCATTCTCGATACTTGCGGGGTGTAATGCGAGTCCGAAACAAGTTGAGGCAAGAAGCAATCAAAAACCAATCTTAATTCAAGGGCCAATGCCGATAGAAGCTGAAAAGTTTGCAAAAAGGTTAAAAAATGTGAAAGAAGAAAAGTCTGGAACTTTCGTATTTTATAAAGGAACTGTTGACAATTATCCTGTAATCGTAGCGAAAACAGGTAAAGGAATGGAAAATACAGCAGCCGCTACAGCGGTGGCTATTGAAAAATATAAGCCTATAGCGATTATTAACCAAGGAACATCAGGTGGACACGATCCAAATTTAAACGTATTTGATATTGTTTTAGGGAAAAAAGTCGCGAATATAGGTTCATTAAAAACAACAAATATGAACGAGAACCAAGGAATTGAGCCGACAAAATGGATATCTATGGACTTAATGGCCTCTGAAGGGAGTGCGGGAGAAGATCCAAATGCTGAGAAAATCCGATACTACGAGGGAGATAAGGATTTACTTGCAGCAGCGAATGCGGTAAAAGACACATATACAAAAGGTAAAGTTGTGGAAGGTACGATTGGTTCAGCAGATGTTTGGAATAATGAAGTGGATAGAATTAAGTGGTTCCATACAAAATACGGTACATCTGTAGAAGAAATGGAAGGTGCTGCAGCAGCACAAATCGCAAAAGCTTATGACGTACCATTCTTAGGAATTCGAGTATTATCTAACAATAAAACAAACGGCGGAAAATATAATCCAAATACAGCAGCGGCAAATCAAGAATATGTATATGAAGTAGTTAAAAAGTATATCGATACGTTGCCAAATAAATAAAATTATTTCTAGTAAAGAAGCGTCAAGTAACCCTGAATTGAACGACAAAAGTTGTTTGTTTCGGGGTATTTGTTGTTTGCGTATTTAGTAAAATACATCTTTTTACAATCAATTTTTCTAAGATAAAATGTTTACATACAAATTGTTGCAACATTAGACAGGGAAACGAAAATAATCCAAGAATAAGTTATATAGAAAGAAAAAGGAAAAGAGGGAAAAAGATGTGGAAAACTACGGATCTATGTGATGAGTTTGAAAAAGAATTACAAATATGCCGCCAGTCTTTTCGGTCTTTTGGGAAGAAAGAACAATTCCATGGGAAAATTGCAACGGTAAAAGTGAAGGATGATAATGTACTAGTGAAGGAAGGATTGCAAACATTACCAGAAGGAACGGTATTAGTTGTTGATGGAGGAGGTTCTACGAATTGTGCGTTACTCGGCGATAATTTGGCAGCTATTGCGGAAGAAAGAAAGCTGGCAGGGATTATTGTGAATGGATATGTTCGTGATTCTAGTGAACTAAAGAATATTAATATTGGTATTTTAGCGTTAGGGACGATGCCAAATAGAAGTGTTAAAGAGGGAAAAGGAGAAAGAAATATTTCAGTGCAATTTGGACAAGTGGAATGGAAGCCAAATGAATATGTTTATGCGGATGAAGATGGGGTTATTATTAGTGAAAAGAGTTTGCATAGTTAAGAGATTAGAAAGTTATTATTCTTACAAAATAAATCCGATAAAGCGTGGACAAAATCCTTTGTCAATAGTAAAATAATACAGAAATTTATAATTTACAGAATGTATAGGTTTATCGTTTTACGATAACTTAAATGGAAGTTAGTTTTGCCTAGAAAAGTGAATGTTATCACAATGATACGTTCATAAACGAAATTATTTTTCCTATACAAATATAGCCGCGAATTATGTGGGTAGGAGGTGTTGTGCATTTTTGTTCGACACTTACAAAAAGAGAGTGTCAATCGCACGCCCTTGAAGGGCCTTTTTTTGTGTAAATGGTAGTAAGGGAGGAAATTTTGGGATGGCAATGTTAAAAAAATGGCTGCTTACGTCGTTAATGGCAGTTACACTTGTATTTGTTTCTTTTGCGAATACAGTACATATTACGTTTGCTGAAGGAAATACAGCAAAACTTGCAATTATTGGTGAATCACAAAAAGGCATTATGTTATGTCCGAAAGAAGAGCAAATTGAAGATGGGGAAACAGCTTTAAGTTTGCTGCAAAAAGTCATGGGGGACAAAGTAACATCTGAAACGATGTCGTTTGGAACGTATGTAAAAGGCATTGACGGCTTAATGGCTGGGGACACAAGCGGTTGGATGTATGATGTAAATGATAAATCTGCACAAGTTGGAGCAGATAGTTATAAATTAGAGTCTGGAGACGTTGTTGTATTCCGCTTCGTTTCAGACTGGAGCAATATGAGTCAAGAAACATTACAACAAACATTAGATAAATTTGGAACTTGTAAAACTGTTGAAGAACCAAAGACAGATGATCCAAAGCAAGAAAAACCAGAAGAACCGAAGACAGATGATCCAAAACAAGAAAAACCAGAAGAACCGAAGACAGATGATCCAAAACAAGAGAACATTCAAGTTCCAGCAGCACAAGTAAACGAAGCAATTTCCAAAACGTCTGAAAAGATGTTACAAGATGGAATTGAAAGTGATTGGGTAGCTTTAGGGCTTTCTCGTTCTGGAAAGAATGTACCAATTGAGGCGAAATTAAATTATGTAAAGGCAGTAACAGAAAAAGTGGAAAAGCGTATTAATCGTTTTTCAGCAACAGATTTAGCTAGAACGATTATTATGATGAATGCAATGAATGCAGATCCTAAAAAGGTAGGCGAACATAACTTAGTTCAAAAATTGTATGAATCAGAGAAAGTGAATTCTGTTACAGGTTATGCATTTGCTTTACTTGCATTTGATACGAAGAAATATGAGATTCCAGTTGAATCAAAATGGAATCGAGTTGCGTTAGTAGAGTCACTTTTACAATCACAACACACAGATGGTGGCTGGACTTATGATAGTGCAAGCAGTAAAGAAAGTGCTAGTAGCGTTGATGTAACGGCTATGGTTTTATCAGCATTAGCACCTTATCATGATCGACCAGATGTGAAACCAGCTGTGCAAAAAGCTGTTGCGTATTTATATAAAGAGCAGCTAGAAAATGGCGGGTTTTCTGCAGATGGACAAGAAAATTCAAATAGTACTGCGCAAGCAATTATTGGATTATCACCTGTTAAAGATGTAGATCAAAATCGTCTTCATAAGGCAGTGCAAAATCTACTGTCATATCAACTTCCAAATGGTGAATTCAAATGGTTACCAAGTGATCAAAATGGTAGCGGAATGGCTACAGAGCAAGCGTTATTAGCTTTAATTCAGTTTACAGAGCCTGGAAAATCGATTTATGATTGGTCAAATGTATCTGTTCCTGAAATCGATACAAAACCTAATGTGGATTCAGAAAATGTTGTAGTAGAAAAAGAAGTTACTGAAGAACCACAAGAACAAAAGCAAGTGCAACAAGAAACAAAAAATGAAAATGTAAAAGTTGTTGTAGATAACGAACCGGTTGGAAATAAAAAATCCGGAAACGGTAGCATGCTACCAAAAACAGGAGCATCTTCTCATAGTGCGGCTGCAGAAGTAGGTATGGGTGTATTATGTATTGCTTCCGCATATGTATTATGGAGACGTAAAGCAGCTTAACCAAAATTAGGAGCAATCATTTGCTCCTAATTTTCGTATGAAAGGTGAGAGATAACATGAGTAAGGTGAAATGGTTCATTTCTTTAATGCTTTCGCTCGGGCTACTTGCCGGATGTGAAGAGGCAGCTGTACAGCCAGAGAAGAAGGTAGAACCAAAGCAAGAAGAGGTAGCGAAACAAGAAGAACCGAAAGAAGAAGTGAAACCGGAAGAGAAAAAAGTTGAAGCTGAACCGGAGCAGAAACAACAAGAAGAGAAACAAGAACAAAAAGTAGAAGAGAAGCCGAAAGAGGAAAAGCAGCAGACACAACCAGAAGTAAAAAAAGAAGAGAAACCTCAGGAACAACCGGCCGCTACTAAACAACCAGAACAACAAAAAGCACAAGAAGAGAAACAACAGCAACCGAAAGCGCAAGAAGAAGCGAAGGTTGTTAATCAGCCGAAAGAAACACCGAAGCAGGAGCAAAAGGTTGATCCGAATAAAGAAGAGAAAACGATACCGACGCCGACCGTTCCAAAGCCTGAACCACCAAAAACAGATACAGTACCAGAACCACCTAAACCACAAGCAAAACAAGTCACTATCTCCGTAAAAGGTAATGAAGGATACTTATTAGGTGCGAAAAAGATTGATGTACAAGAAGGCGATACTGTTTATAAAGTATTGCAGCGTACAGGTTTAGATGTGGATGCGAGTGGCTCTAAAGGTGATATTTATGTAAAAGGGATTAATGATTTATATGAAAAAGATGTAAATGATAATAGTGGATGGAAATATCGTGTGAACGGTTCGTTTCCAAACCGTAGCGCAGGTGTAGTTACAGTTAAGCCAGGAGATACAATCGAATGGGTGTATGTATACTAAATTAAGAAAGGCATTCGGTAAAGGACTATGAAAATAAGTTTTTCTTCTTTACATCCTTTTGTGAATTTTTTCTATTATATCGGGGTGATGATACTATGTATGATGTGTCTTCATCCTCTTTTTTTAATTGGAGCAATACTATTAATTGTTAGTTTAAACGTGATGCAAGGAAATGGCGAAAAGATAAGAAAAATGTTACCGAGCACAATCATTTTCTTTTTTATGGTAATTTTATTTAATTCGTTATTAACGCATAGAGGGCGAACTACGCTATTTTGGTTAGGTGATAGTCGTATTAAACTTGAGGCGATTATGTTTGGACTAGTAATGGGGTTATTACTAGTTACGGTTATGTTCACGTTTGCGTCTTATAATGATATTATTTCGAGTCATAAATTTTTATATTTGTTTTCAAGAATTTCACCGAAAGTGGCATTGTTAACGATGATTACAGTGAGATTTGTTCCTTTGTTTATTAGACGATTACAGAAAATTACACTCGTCCAAAAAACGAAAGGTGTACAAGTTGACGCAGGTTCCATTGTGGAACGAGTGAAAAATGGTATGCAGTTGCTGCAAGTATTATTAATTTGTTCGTTAGAAGATGCACTGCAAACGGCCGATTCTATGCAAGCTCGTGGATTTGGTGTAACGAAGCGTACAACGTATATTCGGTATAGAATGGAAAGACGCGATTGGTACACGCTCAGTTATTTAACGATTCTACTTATAATTGCTATTATATGTAGTACGTATGGCGGAGGAAAGTTAATCATTTATCCGAAAGTCGAATCTATTTTATTTCAGCAATATGATGGAATAATGTTTGGTGTATTTACGATGTTTATTAGTCTACCAATTATAATGGAAGGAAGGGTAACTAACTGTTACGATTTATTTAACCAATTATAACCAAAGTTAATTAAATATATCAGTAAGCCCTGCTAGTCAAGTGATTGGCTA
>NZ_JAKUFP010000037.1:0-37606 GCF_022663495.1 Bacillus cereus group sp. BfR-BA-01383 | reverse complement strand
CCCGTTCCCATACCGAACACGGAAGTTAAGCTCTCTAGCGCCGATGGTAGTTGGGACCTTGTCCCTGTGAGAGTAGGACGTCGCCAAGCAAAAACCTAAGTCGTTTCGACTTAGGTTTTTTTGTGTTTATTTTTATTTACCAAATGTTATAATCCATACATTTAATAACGCTAAAGAAGAAAAGGGAATGAAATAGAGACTGTTTAAAATAATGGCAATGATTTTTTGTATTCCTGATTTTCCGAATGCCCCTAAAATAATACCTAAGATAGGAAACAGTATTTCTGCCATAAGTATACATTTTAAATAATGAGAGTAAAAATAATGGGATGGTATAAATAAGTATTCGATAATTACAGCAATTACTGCGATAGAGAAAAATAAATAGGATAATAGCACAGTTATTTTTTCATGGTTATTCCTCCTTAGAAATTAAATCGTTATAATATAAGTTCTATTGATGTATAGAACACAAGAGTGTATGTATTTTGATTAAAACATACTGAAGTACTATATAAACAGTTATAGGTAAAATAGATCTCTAGAAATATATATTCTAATTCCCTTTCTTTCTTGCATATAGTTGCAATTCTCCTTTTGAATATAACTAAAACACGAACGTTATCAGTGGCTAATAAAAAAACATTCGATTATTTGTTGACATTGTTTATGAAATATTGTTAATATAGCCATAGAAACAATAATATATAAGACCTCATATAATCGCGGGGATATGGCCTGCAAGTCTCTACCTAACGACCGTTATTCGTTAGACTATGAGGGAAAGTCACTCGGTATTTTTCTATTCACAAGGGATACGTATGCCTGAGTAGAGCGCTTTCTCTCATAGTAAAAGAGAAACTGTTCTATTTCAGGCTTTTTTTATTTGAATCGGGGGGATTCTAATATGAAATCACTAGTTGGAGTCATAATGGGAAGCACGTCAGACTGGGAAACAATGAAATATGCTTGTGACATTTTAGATGAATTAAATATACCGTATGAGAAAAAAGTTGTATCGGCTCATCGGACTCCGGATTATATGTTTGAATATGCAGAGACAGCTCGTGAACGTGGATTGAAAGTTATTATTGCTGGAGCTGGTGGAGCAGCGCATTTACCAGGAATGGTTGCAGCGAAGACGAATCTTCCTGTAATCGGAGTTCCAGTTCAATCAAAAGCGTTAAACGGCTTAGATTCATTATTATCCATCGTCCAAATGCCAGGAGGGGTTCCAGTTGCAACTGTTGCAATTGGTAAAGCTGGTTCAACAAATGCTGGTTTACTCGCTGCACAAATACTTGGATCATTCCATGATGACATACATGATGCATTAGAATTGAGAAGAGAAGCAATTGAAAAAGATGTACGCGAAGGTAGTGAGCTAGTATGACGAGAATCATTTTACCTGGAAAAACAATCGGTATTATTGGAGGCGGCCAGCTTGGAAGAATGATGGCACTGGCAGCTAAGGAGATGGGATATAAAATTGCTGTTTTAGATCCTACAAAAAACTCACCATGTGCACAAGTTGCTGATATTGAAATTGTCGCATCATATGACGATTTAAAAGCAATTCAGCATTTAGCAGAGATCAGTGATGTTGTCACATATGAATTTGAGAATATTGATTATAGATGTTTACAATGGCTTGAAAAACATGCTTACTTACCGCAAGGCAGTCAGTTGTTAAGTAAAACGCAAAATCGTTTTACCGAAAAGAATGCAATTGAAAAAGCGGGATTACCAGTAGCAACGTATAGATTGGTTCAAACTCAAGAGCAGCTTACTGAAGCAATCGCCGAGTTATCATATCCTTCCGTCTTAAAAACGACGACAGGTGGATATGATGGGAAAGGGCAAGTTGTTTTAAGAAGTGAAGCTGACGTTGAGGAAGCGCGAAAGCTTGCGAATGCAGCAGAGTGCATTTTAGAGAAATGGGTGCCTTTTGAGAAAGAAGTATCAGTTATTGTAATTCGTAGTGTAAGTGGGGAAACGAAAGTATTTCCGGTAGCGGAAAATATCCATGTAAATAACATTTTGCATGAATCCATCGTTCCAGCTCGCATTACAGAAGAACTTTCTCAAAAAGCAATTGCTTATGCAAAAGTGCTTGCGGATGAACTAGAACTTGTGGGAACACTAGCGGTAGAGATGTTTGCTACAGCTGACGGTGAGATTTACATTAATGAATTAGCGCCAAGACCTCACAATTCAGGACACTATACACAGGATGCATGTGAAACGAGTCAATTCGGTCAACATATTCGAGCAATCTGTAATTTACCTCTTGGAGAAACAAATTTGTTAAAACCAGTTGTCATGGTAAACATTTTAGGCGAACATATAGAAGGGGTCCTAAGACAAGTGAATAGATTAACCGGGTGCTATTTACACTTATATGGAAAAGAAGAAGCAAAAGCGCAGCGAAAAATGGGGCATGTTAATATTTTAAATGATAATATTGAAGTCGCTCTAGAAAAAGCGAAGAGTTTGCATATTTGGGACCATCAAGAACAACTGTTGGAGGGAAAAAGATGATTAATCGTTATACACGCCCTGAAATGGGTGCGATTTGGACGGAAGAGAACAAATTTAAAGCATGGTTAGAAGTTGAGATTTTAGCTTGTGAAGCATGGGCTGAGCTTGGCGATATTCCAAAAGAAGATGTGAAGAAAATTCGTGAACATGCATCATTCGATATTGAGCGCATTTATGAGATCGAAAAAGAAACACGTCATGATGTAGTTGCATTCACTCGTGCTGTATCAGAAACACCAGCATTAGGCGAGGAACGTAAATGGGTTCATTACGGTTTAACATCTACAGATGTAGTAGATACAGCGTTATCTTACATCTTAAAACAAGCGAATGAAATCATATTAAAAGACTTAGAAAACTTTGTTAGCATTTTAGCTAACAAAGCGAAAGAGCATAAATACACGATTATGATGGGAAGAACACACGGTGTTCATGCAGAACCAACGACATTTGGTTTAAAACTTGGTCTTTGGTATGAAGAAATGAAGCGTAACGTAGAGCGTTTCAAACAAGCTGCTGATACAGTTCGTGTTGGTAAACTATCTGGTGCGGTTGGTACATATGCAAATATCGATCCATTCGTAGAAAAATTTGTTTGTGAAAACTTAGGATTAGAAGCAGCACCAATTTCAACACAAACATTGCAACGTGATCGCCATGCTCATTACATGTCAACACTTGCATTAATCGCAACATCTATTGAAAAGATGGCGGTTGAGATTCGTGGTTTACAAAAGAGTGAAACGCGTGAAGTTGAAGAGGCTTTCGCAAAAGGCCAAAAAGGTTCTTCTGCAATGCCACATAAACGTAATCCAATTGGCTCTGAAAATATGACTGGTTTAGCTCGTGTTATCCGCGGTTATATGATGACAGCTTACGAGAATGTTCCATTATGGCATGAGCGTGATATCTCTCATTCTTCTGCAGAACGCGTAATTTTACCAGATGCTACAATCGCGTTAAATTACATGTTAAATCGCTTTGGTAATATCGTTAAAAACTTAACTGTATACCCAGAGAATATGAAACGTAATATGACAAGAACATACGGCTTAATTTATTCTCAGCGCGTAATGCTTACGTTAATCGACAAAGGAATGGTACGTGAAGAAGCTTATGATATCGTACAGCCTAAAGCGATGGAAGCTTGGGAAACACAAGTACAATTTAAAGAACTTGTAGAAGCAGATGAGCGTATTACAAGCAAATTAACACAAGAAGAAATTAATGAATGCTTCAATTATGAGCATCATATGCAACACGTTGATACAATCTTTGAACGCCTTGGATTAAACGAAGCGTAAAATTTCATACGGCACAGAATAGAGTCATTCTGTGCCATTCTTTATAAAAATATTATTCACATTTTTCAAACTACAGGGGGCTTGCGAAATGCAAAAGCTAGAATTGCTGTATGAAGGTAAGGCAAAAAGAATTTATCGTACAGAATCAGCAGATATGGTTTGGGTAGAGTACAAAGATAGTGCGACTGCTTTCAATGGGGAGAAAAAAGAGACGATTACAGGAAAAGGTCGTTTGAACAATGAGATTACAACTTTATTGTTCAGAAAGTTACAAGAAGTAGGAATAAAAACACATTTTGTAGAGAAGTTATCTGAAACAGAGCAACTTGTTAAAAAAGTGAGTATTATTCCTCTAGAAGTTGTCACAAGAAATGTAATTGCAGGAAGCCTTTCAAAACGTTTAGGAATGGAAGAGGGAACTGTACTTGCAGAACCAATCGTAGAATTTTACTTCAAAGATGATGATTTAGGAGATCCGCTTGTAACGGAAGATCATATTCGTGTATTAAACGTTGCATCGCCAGAGCAAGTAAGCGTATTACGAGATATGGCTCTACAAATCAATCAAGTGTTGATTGATCATTTCGCAAGCTGTCGTGTAAGATTAGTAGATTTTAAATTAGAGTTTGGTGTAACAGATGAAGGAGAAATCATTTTAGCGGATGAAATTTCACCGGATACTTGCCGTTTATGGGATGAAACGAGCAATGAAAAGTTTGATAAAGACGTATTCCGTCGTGATCTTGGAAATTTAACAGAAGCTTATGAAGAGATTTTAAAACGTTTAGGGGGAATTTCACATGTATAAAGTTAAGGTATATGTAACATTAAGAGAAAGTGTATTAGATCCACAAGGAACAGCAGTAAAAGGGGCACTTCATAGTCTTTCGTTTACAGAAGTACAAGACGTTCGAATCGGAAAGTACATGGAACTAACAATTGATAAATCAGTATCTGACCTTGACGCAAAGGTAAAGGAAATGTGTGAAAAACTATTAGCGAACGTTGTAATGGAAGACTTCCGTTATGAGGTTGAGGAGGTTGTCGCACAGTGAAATTTGCAGTAATAGTATTTCCAGGTTCGAACTGTGATGTTGATATGTTCCATGCAATTAAAGATGAGCTTGGCGAAGAAGTAGATTACGTTTGGCACGATACAGAGAATTTAGATGAATATGATGCAATTCTATTACCAGGTGGATTCTCTTACGGTGACTACTTACGCTGCGGTGCTATTTCTCGCTTTGCTAACGCAATGAAAGCAGTGCAAAAAGCTGCTGAGCAAGGAAAGCCGATTTTAGGTGTGTGTAATGGATTCCAGATTCTTGTTGAATCAGGATTACTACCAGGAGCGTTAATGAGAAACGAAAACTTAAAATTTATGTGCCGCACTGTTCAGTTGCGTGTTGAAAATAATGAAACGATGTTTACATCACAATATGAAAAAGGTGCAGTGATCAATATTCCAATCGCACATGGTGAGGGTAATTACTATTGTGATGAAGAAACTCTTAAAAGATTAGAAGAGAATAATCAAATTGCATTCCGTTACGTGGAAAATCCGAATGGAAGCGTTTCAGATATTGCTGGTATTGTAAACGAAAAAGGAAATGTTCTTGGTATGATGCCACATCCAGAGCGTGCTGTAGATGAACTACTTGGCGGTGCTGAAGGATTAAAAGTCTTTCAATCTATCTTAAAACAGTGGAGGGAAACATATGTCGTTAATGCTTGAACCAAATCCAACACAAATTAAAGAAGAGCGTATATATGCGGAAATGGGGCTAACAGACGAAGAGTTTGCCATGGTTGAAAAGATTTTAGGCCGTCTGCCAAATTATACAGAAACAGGATTATTCTCTGTAATGTGGTCTGAACATTGTAGTTATAAAAATTCAAAACCAGTTCTTCGCAAGTTCCCAACAACAGGTGAGCGCGTTCTGCAAGGACCTGGAGAAGGTGCTGGAATTGTAGATATCGGTGATAATCAAGCGGTTGTATTTAAAATGGAAAGTCATAACCATCCTTCTGCTATTGAGCCATATCAAGGGGCAGCAACAGGCGTTGGCGGTATTATCCGTGACGTATTCTCTATGGGAGCACGTCCAGTAGCTCTATTAAACTCACTTCGCTTCGGTGAATTACAATCACCACGTGTGAAATATTTATTCGAAGAAGTAGTAGCAGGAATTGCAGGATACGGTAACTGCATTGGTATTCCTACTGTTGGCGGCGAAGTACAATTTGATCCATGTTACGAAGGAAATCCACTTGTAAATGCAATGTGCGTAGGTTTAATTAACCACGAAGATATTAAAAAAGGGCAAGCACACGGTGCTGGTAATACAGTAATGTACGTAGGAGCATCAACTGGTCGTGATGGTATTCACGGTGCAACATTCGCATCTGAAGAGCTATCTGAAAGCTCAGAAGCGAAGCGCCCAGCAGTTCAAGTAGGAGATCCATTTATGGAGAAACTTCTTATTGAAGCTTGCTTAGAACTTATTCAGTCGGATGCACTTGTTGGAATTCAAGATATGGGAGCTGCTGGTTTAACTTCATCTTCTGCAGAAATGGCAAGTAAAGCAGGAATGGGTATTGAAATGTACTTAGATGATGTACCACAGCGTGAAACAGGAATGACACCATATGAAATGATGCTATCTGAATCACAAGAGCGTATGTTAATCGTTGTGAAAAAAGGTAGAGAGCAAGAAATAGTAGATTTATTCGAGAAGTATGGTCTTGCAGCGGTTACGATGGGGAAAGTAACGGAAGACAAAATGCTTCGTTTATTCCATAAAGGTGAGAAGGTAGCTGAAGTTCCAGCAGATGCTCTTGCAGAAGAAGCACCAATTTATTACAAGCCATCAAAAGAAGCAGCATACTTTGCTGAGTTCCAGCAGATGAAAATGGAAACACCAAAAGTAGAAGATTATAAAGAAACGTTATTCGCTTTACTACAACAACCGACGATTGCAAGTAAAGAGTGGGTATATGATCAATATGATTATCAAGTACGCACAAGCACAGTTGTTACACCAGGTTCAGATGCAGCGGTTGTACGTGTACGCGGTACAGAAAAAGGATTAGCAATGACGACGGATTGTAATTCTCGTTACATTTATCTAGATCCAGAAATGGGCGGTAAAATTGCAGTAGCAGAGGCAGCACGTAATATCGTATGTTCTGGCGGAGAGCCACTTGCAATTACAGATTGCTTAAACTTCGGTAACCCAGAAAAACCAGAGATCTTCTGGCAAATTGAAAAGTCAGTAGACGGTATGAGTGAAGCTTGTCGCACATTACAAACGCCAGTTATCGGCGGAAATGTATCAATGTATAACGAACGTAGCGGTGAAGCTGTATATCCAACACCAACTGTTGGGATGGTTGGCCTTGTACATGATTTAAAACACGTAACAACACAAGAATTTAAACAAGCTGGCGATTTAGTTTATGTAATCGGAGAGACGAAAGCTGAGTTTGGTGGAAGTGAATTACAGAAAATGATTCACGGTAAAATTTTCGGTCAATCACCAAGTATCGATCTAGATGTAGAATTAAAACGCCAAAAACAAGTACTAGAAGCAATTCAAGCTGGCCTTGTTCAATCTGCACATGATGTTGCTGAAGGTGGTTTAGCAGTTGCAATTTCAGAAAGTGCAATTGGCGCTAACGGTTTAGGTGCTAATGTGAAATTAGGCGGAGAAGCAACAGCAGTATTATTTGCGGAATCACAATCTCGCTTCGTAATAACTGTAAAACGTGAAAATAAAGAAGCGTTTGAGAAAGTGGTAGAAGCAATTCAAGTTGGAGAAGTGACAAATACAAATGAAGTAACAATTCATAATGAAGAAAATGAAGTATTACTTACAGTAAATGTAGATGAGATGAGAAAGGCTTGGAAAGGGGCAATCCCATGCTTGCTGAAATAAAGGGGTTAAATGAAGAATGTGGCGTTTTTGGAATTTGGGGGCATGAAAATGCAGCACAAGTTTCGTACTACGGATTGCACAGTTTGCAGCACCGTGGGCAAGAGGGCGCAGGCATTGTTGTAAATAATGGGGAAAAAATCATCGGTCACAAGGGGTTAGGTTTAATATCAGAAGTGTTTTCAAGAGGTGAGCTAGAAGGACTAAACGGAAAATCAGCAATTGGACACGTACGATATGCGACAGCAGGTGGAAGTGAAGTTGCTAACGTTCAACCATTATTATTCCGTTTTTCTGATCACAGTATGGCGCTAGCTCATAACGGAAATTTAATTAACGCAAAAATGCTTCGTCGTGAATTAGAGGCAGAAGGAAGTATTTTTCAAACAAGTTCAGATACAGAGGTACTTTTACATCTCATTAAACGTAGTACAAAAGATTCTTTAATCGAAAGTGTAAAAGAGGCTCTAAATAAAGTGAAAGGTGCGTTTGCATATCTTTTACTAACTGGAAATGAAATGATCGTTGCGTTAGATCCGAATGGGTTCCGTCCACTTTCAATTGGAAAGATGGGGGATGCTTACGTTGTAGCATCAGAAACATGTGCTTTCGATGTAGTAGGTGCAACATACATTCGTGATGTAGAACCTGGTGAATTAATTATCATTAATGATGAAGGAATTCATGTAGATCGTTTTACAAATGAAGTAGATCATGCAATTTGTAGTATGGAATACATTTACTTTGCACGTCCGGATTCTAATATTGCAGGTATTAACGTTCATGCAGCACGTAAAAATATGGGGAAACGTTTAGCGGCAGAAGCTCCTATTGAAGCTGATGTTGTTACGGGTGTACCAGATTCTAGTATTTCAGCTGCGATCGGCTATGCCGAGGCAACAGGCATTCCGTATGAGTTAGGATTAATTAAAAATCGTTACGTTGGACGTACGTTTATTCAACCTTCTCAAGAACTGCGAGAGCAAGGGGTTAAGATGAAGCTTTCAGCAGTAAGAGGTGTAGTGGAAGGGAAACGAGTTGTTATGATTGACGATTCTATCGTAAGAGGAACAACAAGTAAGCGAATTGTTCGTATGCTTCGCGAGGCTGGAGCGACAGAAGTTCATGTAAGAATCGCTTCACCACCTCTTAAGTATCCATGCTTCTATGGCATTGATATTCAAACGAGAAAAGAATTAATTGCAGCAAATAATACAGTAGAAGAGATCCGTGAAATGATCGGTGCAGATTCACTAACATTTTTAAGCGAAGATGGATTGGTAGATGCAATTGGACGTCCATATGAAGGGAAATATGGCGGACTATGTATGGCTTACTTCAATGGAGACTATCCAACAGCTCTTTATGATTATGAGCAAGAGCTTTTAGAAAGTATGAAATAAGAAGAAAAAAGCTTCTACTTCTTTTGATGTAGAAGCTAGCTTCTTTCTTAAAATGGCCGCCCTGGATGGGGAGAAATTAAAAGACGAGGTGTAAATAACGATGGCGAATGCATATAAGCAAGCAGGAGTAGATATTGAAGCTGGATATGAAGCGGTATCTCGCATGAAAAAACACGTACAAACAACAATGAGAAAAGAAGTACTAGGCGGTTTAGGCGGTTTTGGAGGTATGTTTGATCTATCAAAATTTGCATTAGAAGAACCTGTATTAGTATCTGGAACAGATGGCGTGGGAACGAAATTGATGCTCGCTTTTATGGCAGATAAACATGACACAATTGGTATTGATGCAGTAGCAATGTGTGTAAATGATATTGTTGTCCAAGGAGCAGAGCCGCTTTTCTTCCTTGATTATATTGCTTGTGGTAAAGCTGAACCTAGTAAAATTGAAAACATCGTCAAAGGTATATCAGAGGGCTGTCGCCAAGCTGGTTGTGCATTAATTGGTGGAGAAACAGCTGAAATGCCAGGAATGTATTCTACGGAAGAGTACGATTTAGCTGGTTTTACAGTTGGAATTGTTGATAAAAAGAAAATTGTAACAGGTGAAAAAATTGAAGCTGGTCACGTATTAATTGGCTTAGCATCTAGCGGTATTCATAGTAACGGCTATTCTTTAGTACGAAAAGTATTACTAGAAGATGGAGAACTATCTTTAGATCGTATTTATGGACGCTTAGAACTACCTCTTGGTGAAGAATTATTAAAACCAACGAAAATTTATGTCAAACCTATTTTAGAACTATTGAAGAAACATGAAGTATACGGTATGGCGCATATTACAGGTGGTGGATTCATTGAAAATATTCCACGTATGTTGCCAGAAGGAATCGGTGCTGAGATTGAACTAGGAGCTTGGGAAATTCAGCCGATTTTCAGTTTACTTCAAGAAGTTGGGAAACTAGAAGAGAAAGAAATGTTCAATATTTTTAACATGGGTATTGGTATGGTAGTAGCGGTGAAGGAAGAAGATGCAAAAGATGTTGTTCTTCTTCTTGAAGAGCAAGGAGAAACAGCTCGTATTATTGGACGTACTGTACAAGGTGCTGGTGTTACCTTTAACGGGGGCACAGAACTATGAGTAGATTAGCCGTTTTTGCTTCTGGAAGCGGATCTAACTTCCAATCTCTTGTTAATGCGGTAGAAGAGAAAAGATTGGACGCAGATATTAGTTTACTAGTATGTGATAAACCAGAGGCACGCGTTATTGGGCGGGCACATTATCATTATATTCCGTGTTTCGCCTTTTCAGCGAAAGCATATGAGTCAAAAGAAGCATTTGAAAAAGAGATATTAAAGAAGCTAGAAGAGTATGAAATTGATTATGTTATTTTAGCTGGATATATGCGTTTAATTGGGCCAACTTTACTAGAAGCGTACGGCGGAAAGATTATTAATATTCATCCATCACTGCTACCGAGTTTTCCGGGTAAAGATGCTGTCGGTCAAGCGTTAGAAGCAGGTGTGAAAGTAACTGGAGTAACAATTCATTATGTAGATGCAGGTATGGATACAGGCCCAATTATTGCGCAAGAAGCAGTAGTTGTTTCTGAAGGGGATACGAGAGAAAACTTACAAAAGAAAATTCAACAAGTTGAACATAAATTATACGTAAATACAGTGAATCAAATTGTTCAGTCTGTGAAAGAATCAACTGTTAACTAACATACAACCAGGGGTGAAAGATAAATGAAAAAGCGTGCATTAGTAAGTGTTTCAGATAAAACAGGAGTAGTAGAATTTGTTAAAGGTTTACTAGAACAAGGGATTGAAGTTATTTCAACAGGTGGTACGAAAAAATTACTAGAAGAAAACGGCTTACAAGTAATCGGTATTTCTGAAGTAACTGGTTTCCCGGAAATTATGGATGGCCGTGTAAAAACATTACATCCAAATATTCATGGTGGTCTATTAGCAGTTCGTGATAATGAAACACATGTAGCACAAATGAATGAATTAGGTATTCAAGCAATTGACTTTGTTGTTGTTAACTTATACCCATTCAAAGAAACAATCGCTAAGCCTGATGTAACATTTGCTGATGCAATTGAAAATATTGATATCGGTGGCCCAACAATGATTCGCTCTGCTGCGAAAAATCATAAATTTGTATCTGTAATTGTAGATCCAGTAGATTACGATGTTGTATTAGCAGAACTGAAAGAGAACGGTGAAGTAAAAGAAGAAACGAAACGTAAGTTAGCAGCGAAAGTATTCCGTCATACAGCAGCGTATGATGCGCTAATTTCTAATTACTTAACAGAACAAATGGGTGAAGAAAGTCCTGAAACATTAACTGTGACATTTGAGAAAAAACAGGATTTACGTTATGGAGAGAACCCACATCAAAAGGCTACTTTCTATAAAGCGCCGTTTGCTGCAACTTCTTCTGTTGCATATGCAGAACAGTTACACGGTAAAGAATTATCTTATAACAATATTAATGACGCAGATGCAGCGCTTAGCATCGTAAAAGAATTTACAGAACCAGCAGTAGTAGCGGTAAAACATATGAATCCATGTGGTGTTGGCGTAGGAACTGATATTCATGAAGCATACACACGCGCTTATGAGGCAGATCCGGTATCAATTTTTGGCGGCATTATTGCAGCAAATCGTGAAATTGATAAAGCTACAGCAGAAAAGTTACATGAAATTTTCTTAGAAATTGTTATCGCTCCTTCATTCTCACAAGAAGCTTTAGAAGTGTTGCAAAGTAAGAAAAACTTACGCCTACTAACTGTAAATATTGAAAAGGCAACGACTGCAAGTAAAAAACTAACTTCTGTACAAGGTGGGCTTCTTGTTCAAGAGGAAGATACGTTATCATTAGATGAAAGTACGATTTCAATTCCAACGAAACGTGAGCCATCAGAGCAAGAATGGAAAGATTTAAAACTAGCTTGGAAAGTTGTAAAACATGTGAAATCAAATGCAATTGTTTTAGCAAAAGATGATATGACAATTGGTGTAGGTGCTGGACAAATGAACCGTGTTGGCTCTGCAAAAATTGCAATTACACAAGCTAGTGAAAAAGCACAAGGTAGCGCACTTGCATCTGATGCTTTCTTCCCAATGCCAGATACAGTAGAAGAAGCAGCAAAAGCTGGTATTACAGCAATCATCCAACCAGGTGGATCAATCCGTGATGAAGATTCTATTAAAATGGCAGATGAGTATGGGATTGCGATGGTGTTCACTGGCGTACGTCATTTCAAACACTAATAGAGGATATTTAAAAAGTCCGGTCAAGATAACTGTCGCATGTCGTCGTTGCATTGCCAGTGCGGTACTCATGTAGGAAAACTACACTCCGTGTCCTCCTGGCAAATGCGCCTCGACCTGCTCGGTTCTCATGATCCTCCTTTTTAAACTTTTATTGATATGGATGTTTAAAAGGTCCGGTCAAGATAACTGTCGCATGTCGTCGTTGCATTGCCAGTGCGGTACTCATGTAGGAAAGCTACACTCCGTGTCCTCCTGGCGAATGCGCCTCGACCTGCTCGGTTCTCTGATCCTCCCTTTTAAACTTACAGTGATAGAAAAAGCAAACTAGGAGCATAGCTTCTAGTTTGTACTTATTTAATTATTGGGGGATGAAATATGAATGTTTTAGTAATTGGCCGCGGTGGTCGTGAGCATGCTTTAGCTTGGAAGTTTGCACAATCTGAAAAGGTAGAAAAAGTGTATGTGGCACCAGGTAATGAAGGTATGCGAGATGTTGCAACACCAGTTGATATTGATGAGAATGATTTTGATGCATTAGTCTTATTTGCCAAAGAGAATAATGTTGAATTAACTTTCGTTGGACCAGAAATGCCACTTATGAATGGAATTGTTGATCGTTTTAAAGAAGAGGGACTTCGCGTATTTGGTCCGAATAAAGCGGCTGCTGTTATTGAAGGTAGTAAAGCTTTTACGAAAGAATTGATGAAAAAATATGATATTCCAACTGCTGAATACGAAACTTTTACAGATTATGAAGAAGCAGTACAGTACATTCAAAAAGTTGGTGCACCAATCGTTATTAAGGCAGACGGCTTAGCTGCTGGTAAAGGTGTAACAGTAGCAATGACACTTGAAGAGGCATTACAGGCTACAAAAGAGATGCTACAAGATGTGAAATTCGGCGAAGCAAGCAAGAAGGTCGTTATTGAAGAATTTTTAGATGGACAAGAATTTTCATTAATGGCATTTGTAAATGGAACAACTGTACATCCAATGGTAATTGCTCAAGATCATAAACGAGCTTTTGATGGTGATAAAGGTCCGAATACAGGCGGAATGGGCGCATATTCTCCAGTACCACAAATTCCAGAATCAGCAGTTCAAGAAGCGATTGAAACGGTATTACACCCAACTGCTAAAGCGATGATTCAAGAAAATCGTTCGTTTACAGGTATTTTATACGCAGGTCTTATTTTAACAAATGATGGTCCAAAGGTAATTGAATTTAATGCACGCTTTGGTGATCCTGAAACGGAAGTTGTATTACCTCGCTTAGAAAACGATTTAGTTGATGTATGTAACGCTGTATTAGATGAAAGTGAACTAACGTTACAATGGTCAAAAGAAGCAGTTATCGGTGTTGTACTTGCTTCGAAAGGATATCCAGAGGCGTATAAAAAAGGTGATATTATTAGCGGGCTAGATGCATTGCAAGATGTGATTGTTTTCCATGCGGGTACAGTGATGAAACATGGTGACTTTGTAACAAACGGTGGCCGTGTATTATTTGTTGCTTGCAAGGCGAATAGTTTACAAGAAGCGAAGGATAAAGTATATAAAGAAATCGGTAAAATTGAGAGTGACGGTCTATTTTATCGAAGTGATATAGGATATCGTGCAATTGGGCATGAGATGACGAGAAGCTAATATGTAAAAAATCCCGCTGATTTCTCAGCGGGATTTTTATGCATCTTTATCTTTTTTCAATTTTCCTTTTTGCTTTGCCATTTCTCGAAGTAAATACTCGATGTGTGCATTGACGCTACGAAACTCATCATTCGCCCATTTTTCGATGACTGCGTGTAATTCAGGATCAATACGTAATGGAAAGCTTTTCTTTTTAGCCATAATTATTTACAACCTTTTAGTATAGGCTTCCTGTATTAATAACTGGTTGCGCACCTTTATCTGAAACGATGGCAACTAATAAGTTGTTTACCATATTTGCTTTACGCTCGTCATCTAATTCAAGCACGCCTTCTTCATCTAACATATGGATTGAATCTTTGGCCATTTTCACAGCACCTTCAACAATCTCTTTTCTAGCAGCTAATACTGCTTTTGCTTGTTGACGTTGTAACATTGCATGGGCAATTTCTGTTGCGTAAGCTAAATGCGTTAAACGAGTTTCTAATACTTCTACACCAGCAATTTCAAGACGCGCTTCTAATTCGCGTTTTAGCTCTTCTGAAATTTCCTCAGTATTTCCACGTAACGTAATACAAGTTTCATCTTGGAAATTATCATAAGGATATTTTGTTGCAACGTGGCGGATGGCTGTTTCACTTTGGATTTCTACGAATCGATCGTAATGCTCAACACCAAACATTGCTTTTGCAGAATCAACCACTTTATATACGATAACAGCTGCAATTTCAATTGGATTTCCCTCAACATCATTTACTTTTAATTTCTTACTGTTAAAGTTTTCAACGCGTAAAGATACAGTTTGACGGAATGCGAATGGAATTGTTAAAAATAAACCGTTTTGACGAATTGTTCCTAAATAATTACCGAAAAACGTAATGACTTTCGCTTGGTTCGGTTGAACGATACCAATACCCGTCGCGAGAACCGCAGCTAAAATAATAGTTAATGCTGCTACTATAAAAATTTCTTGCACAAGGCAAAATACACCGATAGCAGCTAAAATGAGAATCCCGATAATGCCGAGAAATCCATTAACATAAAATACTTGTTTCTCTTTCATATGATCGCCTCCTTGATATAAAAATGATATCACTTTTATATCATTTTAAGCAAGGGATTTAAACCTAATTTTCTGAATCTTATTTATTGATATCTTTTATGTACGTTTTAGGGTCAAAAACAAGAATGTACGTTCTGTTTTGTGATAAAATAAAGAAGACTTAACCGCCCACTGCAGCAGCTAAGTCTCTTTGAGAGCATCTTGCGTCGTGACAAATGATTCAAAGCGGTTTTGCCAGGATTATATCTTCAATCGCTGACTCAATCTCTTTGTCAGAAGCGTCATAACTTCCATTTGACTGTGGTTTGTCATGATTGGAAGTTTGATTCACTTCTTCCTTAGCATGTCCTTTTTCAGCAAAATTCATGCTAGGCATTTTAAATGCGCCCATACTCATGAATTTTCCAAATTTACATACTTCAGCAATAGGGCAGAAACGAACAATCCCCTCTGCAATTTTCATTGCACCAAACCATAGTAAAACTTTAGACCAAGTGCACCACGGTTTGCGTACGAGTTTAGCGGTACTACAACCGAAGAGGATAAGTCCGAGTGTAATTCGAATTAGAGCATTGATTGTACCGATGTTTTGCTTCATTTGAAAAACACTCCTTTTTGATGAACTTCGAAATAGCAAATACTATTTCTTTTATTAGTATCCCGTGTGCTCTTGATGATATGTAATCCAACATTTGACGTTAAAAAAGATGTTGGAATGGGCGTGTGTGTAAGTAGCTTTTTTTGTTATAATGAAAGAATGCATAAAAGGAAGTTCAAAGTTAAATCCTCCCGTTTGAAAAAATATGGAAGAGGGAATTCCAAACTTAATTCTCCGTTTTAAACAAATATTTAAGATGAAGTTAAAAAAATCCTGATAAAAATAAACTGTTATTTTGAACAGAAGTATATATAAATAGAGAAAAGAAAGGGTGTTTTCATGTACGATATTTCCGGGTGGAAACATGTATTTAAGCTTGATCCAAATAAGGAGTTAAGCGATGAACATTTAGAAATGATTTGTGAATCTGGAACAGATGCTGTTATTGTAGGCGGAAGTGATGGCGTAACAATTGATAATGTATTACACATGCTAGTTAGCATTCGTAGATATGCAGTTCCTTGTGTGTTAGAGGTTTCTGATGTGGAAGCAATTACACCAGGATTTGATTTTTATTACATCCCAAGCGTTTTAAATAGCCGAAAAGTAGAATGGATAACAGGGGTTCATCATGAGGCATTGAAAGAATTTGGGGATATTATGGACTGGGACGAAATTTTCATGGAAGGATATTGTGTTTTAAATCCAGAAGCGAAAGTAGCCCAGCTGACAGATGCAAAATGTAATTTAACAGAAGATGACGTTATTGCATATGCGCGTTTAGCAGACAAGCTATTACATTTACCTATATTCTATTTAGAATATAGCGGTACGTATGGAGATATTGAGCTTGTTAAAAATGTAAAAGCACAATTGAAACAAGCTAAACTATATTATGGCGGTGGTATTTCTAATGCAGAACAAGCGAAAGAAATGGCACAGTATGCTGATACAGTAGTTGTTGGAAACGTTATTTATGATGATATAAAAGCTGCGTTAAAAACAGTTAAAGCAGTAAAAGGAGAGTAGGTGCAGGCGCATATGAGTATGACAGATAAGTTATTAAATGGACTAAATCCACAGCAACAAAAAGCAGTACAAACAACGAGCGGACCGCTTTTATTAATGGCAGGTGCAGGTAGTGGTAAAACACGTGTGTTAACACATCGTATTGCGTATTTACTTGGTGAAAAAGGTGTAGCGCCATGGAATGTACTAGCTATTACCTTTACAAATAAAGCTGCTCGTGAAATGCGCGAGCGTATTGATACGCTTGTCGGACCAGAAGCAGAAGATATTTGGATTTCTACGTTCCACTCTATGTGCGTACGTATTTTACGACGTGATATCGACCGCATTGGGATTAATCGTAACTTTACGATTTTAGATGCAGGTGATCAGTTAACTGTAGTGAAAAAAATTATGAAAGAGCGCAATATTGACCCGAAGAAGTTTGAGCCGCGCTCTATTTTAGCGGGTATTAGTAATGCAAAAAATGAACTGTTATCTGCAGATAAATATGCAAAAAAAATTACAATCGCTGATCCATATGAAAAATTAACGAGCGATGTATATACAGAATATCAAAAACGACTTTTGAAAAATAACTCATTAGACTTTGATGATTTAATTATGACAACGATTCAGCTATTTGAACGTGTACCAGAAGTACTAGATTTTTATCAGCGCAAATTCCAATATATTCACGTTGATGAGTATCAAGATACGAACAAAGCGCAGTACCTTCTTGTTAAACATTTGGCGGCACGTTTTAAAAATCTTTGTGTTGTAGGTGACTCAGATCAGTCTATTTACCGCTGGCGTGGTGCTGATATCTCTAACATTTTGTCATTCGAAAAAGACTATGAGAATGCGCAAGTAATTTTGTTAGAACAAAATTACCGTTCATCACAAAATATTTTGAATGCAGCTAATGCTGTTATTGAAAAAAATTCAAACCGTAAACCGAAGAAATTATGGACAGACAATCAAGTTGGAAGCAAAATCTCGTATTATCGTGCTGCAACGGAAAAGGACGAAGCATATTTTGTTGCGAAAAAAATTCGTGACGATATTCAAATGGGGAAGCGAAAATATACTGATTTTGCAGTATTATATCGTACGAATGCCCAGTCTCGTATGGTCGAGGAGATTTTCCTGAAATCCAATATTCCTTACAAAATTGTCGGCGGTACGAAGTTCTACGACCGTAAAGAGATTAAAGACATTTTAGCCTACTTACGTTTAATTGGGAATCCAGATGATGAGATTAGTTTTGCACGTATTATTAACATGCCAAAGCGCGGGATTGGTGCTACTTCTATTGATAAAATCATTAATTATGGTGTGCAAAACGGAATTTCATTAACTGCTGTATTTGATGAGATTGAGCATGTTGGTGTAAGTGCAAAAATAACAAAGGCAGTAAAAGAATTCTCAAGCTTATTACACAATTGGGTAAATATGCAAGAGTATTTATCTGTTACAGAACTAGTAGAAGAAGTTATTGAAAAAACAGGCTATCGCGAGATGTTGAAAAATGAGCGTTCTTTAGAAGCAGAAGGCCGTTTAGAAAACTTAGATGAGTTTTTATCTGTTACGCAAACATTCGAATCTCAAAGTGAAGATAAGAGCCTTGTTGCATTCTTAACAGACTTAGCTCTTGTTGCGGATATTGATCGTGTAGATGAAGATCCAACTGCTGGTGAAGAAGTTATTTTAATGACGATGCACTCAGCAAAAGGATTAGAGTTCCCTGTTGTCTTTATCGTTGGTTTAGAGGAAGGGATATTCCCTCATACGCGTTCTCTTATGGAAGAAGATGAAATGCAAGAAGAGCGTCGTCTTGCTTATGTAGGTATTACTCGTGCAGAAGAAGAGTTATACTTATCGAATGCGCAAATGCGTACTTTATTTGGTAGAACGAGTATGAATGCAGCATCTCGATTTATTACAGAAATTCCGGCAGAATTAGTGGAACCATTAAACGAAACAGCACCGAAGCGTGAAACTTCGTTTGGTACAAAAGGAAGAACGACAACAAGCGCAACGACAACACGTTCTCGTTCAGCTTTCGTGCGTCCGGCTGTTAAGACAACAGGTGGCGAGCAAATTGGCTGGGCAGTAGGCGATAAAGCTTCTCATCAGAAGTGGGGAGTCGGTACAGTTGTAAGTGTAAAAGGTGAAGGTGATGCAAAAGAATTAGATATTGCGTTCCCAAGCCCAATTGGTGTTAAACGTTTATTAGCAAAATTTGCACCTGTGACGAAACAATAGGAAAGGAATGAGGATATGTCAAAAGAGATAACAAAAAAGCGTATAGAAGAACTACGTGATTTGTTAAATACATTTAACTATCAATATCACGTATTAGACAATCCTTCTGTTTCTGATGCGGAATATGACCGTAATATGCAGGAGCTTATAAAATTAGAAGAAGAGAACCCAGAGTTTATGAGTGAAGACTCTCCCTCCATTCGCGTTGGGGGAACTGTACTTGATATATTTGAAAAAGTAACACATAAGTCACCGATGTTAAGTTTAGGAAATGCATTTAATGAAGGTGATCTACGTGATTTTGACCGAAGAGTACATCAAGGAATTGATGATGCGAATGTAAGATATATATGCGAATTAAAAATTGACGGGCTTGCTGTTTCACTTCATTATGAAAAAGGACGCTTTATTCAAGGCGCAACACGTGGTGATGGTGTAACGGGGGAAGATATTACCCAAAATTTAAAAACGATTAAAGCAATTCCACTTCGATTAAATGAAGAAGTAACGTTAGAAGCACGCGGCGAGGCTTATATGCCGAAGCGTTCATTTGTTAAATTGAATGAAGAAAAAGAGCAAAATGGTGAAGATGTATTTGCGAATCCACGTAATGCAGCAGCAGGTTCGATACGTCAACTAGATACAAAAATTGCAGCGAAGCGTAACCTATCTATGTTTGTGTACGGTCTTGCGAATGTAGAAGAAAAAACGATCCCATCGCATAGTGAATCACTTGATTTCTTAGGTGAGCTTGGATTTAAGACAAACCCAAATCGCCGTATATGTGAAACAATCGAAGAGGTTATAGCTTATGTAGAAGAATGGCAGGAAAAACGTCCGAATCTTGATTATGAGATTGATGGAATCGTTATAAAAGTAGATGATGTTGCTCTTCAAGAAAGTTTAGGAACTACAGCAAAGAGTCCGAGATGGGCGATTGCTTATAAATTCCCGGCTGAAGAAGTTGTAACAAGGTTAACAGGGATTGAATTAAGTGTTGGTCGTACAGGGGTTGTAACACCGACTGCAGAGCTAGAGCCAGTACGAGTGGCTGGTACGATCGTTCGTCGTGCCTCTTTACATAACGAGGATTTAATTCGTGAAAAAGACATTCGAATTGGCGACTATGTTGTTGTGAAAAAGGCCGGAGATATTATTCCTGAAGTTGTGAACGTTATTTTGGATAAGCGTACTGGTGAGGAAGAAGAATATCGCATGCCGACGCATTGTCCAGCATGTGAGAGTGAGCTAGTTCGTTTAGAAGAAGAAGTAGCACTTCGTTGTATAAATCCAACTTGTCCTGCCCAAATTCGCGAGGGATTAATTCATTTCGTTTCAAGAAATGCAATGAACATTGACGGACTTGGAGAGCGTGTCATTACACAGCTCTTTGATGCAGATTATATTCGTACGTTTGCAGATTTATATGCATTGACGAAAGAACAATTACTACAATTAGAGCGTTTTGGTGAAAAATCAGCAACAAATTTAGTACAAGCAATTGAGAATTCTAAAGAAAACTCATTAGAGCGATTACTATTTGGTCTTGGAATTCGTCACGTCGGGGCAAAAGCAGCACGTACATTTGCGGAGCATTTTGAAACGATGGATGCGCTTGTGAAAGCAACGGAAGAAGAACTAAAAGCAATTAATGAAATTGGTGAAAAAATGGCCCAATCTGTTGTAACATATTTTGATAATGAAGACGTATTAGAGTTATTACAACAATTTAAAGAGTATGGCGTGAATATGGCATACAAAGGTATAAAAATTGCTGATTTACAAAATGTTGAATCGTACTTCGCAGGAAAAACTGTCGTTTTAACAGGGAAATTAACAGTTATGGGACGCAGTGAAGCGAAGAAGAAGATTGAGGCATTAGGTGGAAAAGTAACAGGAAGTGTTAGCAAAAGTACGGATTTAGTTGTTGCTGGTGAAGCTGCTGGCTCAAAATTAGCGCAAGCAGAGAAGCACAATGTTGAAGTTTGGAATGAAGAGAGGTTCTTACAAGAGCTAAATAAGTAAGAGGTGCAAACTTACCATGAAAAAAATAGCATTAGCGGTATTAAGCCTTGGCCTACTTGTAAGTGGGTGTAGCGCAGGTGCCGACAAAGATGAAAAAGTGGTTGAGAAATCGGGGAAAGCAAAAGAGCAAGCAATCGTTCCAAAATACTCTATTTCGGATGAATATTATAAGACGACTGTTCCATTTGACGCAGGAGCTGCACGTGGTTTAGTTGTACAAGGATTAAATACTCGCCTTGATATAGATGAATTTGAAACAGGATTAATGCGTATTGCGAAAGAATCATTTAGTACGAAAGATTATTTCTTTAAAGGCGGTAGCGTTCTAGATGCAAAAACTGTACAAATGCTTGTCAAAAGAAAGCGTACAGATGCTGAACAAAAAGAACTAGAGGACAGTTTAAAAAAAGATGCGGTTAAATTTCCTAACATAGGGTTAAACCCAGCGTTAGGTGAAGGATCCGAATCACTAGAAGTGAAAAATAAAAAAAATCCAATATATATTTCAAATATTTTAGAGCATGATTATTATGTGAAAAAAGGCGAGAAAGATGTTGAACGTGGTGGCATTGTAGTTGGATTAGCGATGAATTCTGTTCAATATTATGAGGAAGAGCATGGCTATCCGCGTGAGGCTACAATCCCGGATGAAAAAATGTTAGCTGAAGGGAAAAAAATGGCACAAGAAATCTTGAAAGTCATGCATCAAAAAGACCCTAGCACAAAAAATGTCCCGATAACATTTGCGATTTATCGCCAAGCTCCAAAGTCTTCACTCGTGCCGGGTAATTTTGTTTCTTATGCGAATGTAGAAAAAGGTAGCGAAGCGGTTGAGGATTGGAAACAAATTAATGAGAAATATTATTTGTTCCCATCTGAACAAGCGAAAACAGATAATAAACGTGAAGATCTTGCAAGAGTATCAAACTTTAAAGCAAAACTAAGCGATTACTTCCAAGGTGACTATACGGCTGTTATCGGTACTGGTATGTATAAAGATGATGAACTAAAAGAAATGAAGCTTGAAATTCCTGTCCAATTTAATGGGAAAGCTGAAATAATTGGTTTTACACAATATGTAGCAGGGCTTGTTATGGAATACTTCCCGAATTATATGAAAGTACAAGTAACAATTAAATCTGTAGAACGCCCAGAAGCTATTATTATACGTGAAGCAAAGCAAGATGAACCATTTGTGAAAATTTTAGATTAAATAAGAGAGCTGTTCCTTTATGGAACAGCTTTTTTTCTTGAAGAATTTTGTTATAATTTAAAATGTTATAAATAAAGGGGTAAGGGGAAAAGTTATGGATGAACTAAGCTTTCAAGTCATTATTTTATTAATTGCATTCGGTTTTTTAGCAGCTTTTATTGATTCGGTTGTTGGAGGTGGAGGATTAATTTCGCTTCCTGCACTTATGTTTGTTGGCTTATCACCAGCTTCGGCAATTGCAACGAATAAATTAGCTGCAACAATGGGGACGTTCACGAGTGCAGTTTATTTTATTCGATCAGGAAAGGTCGATTTTAAAATTGTAGGAAAGTTAATCCCATTAACTATCATTGGAGCAGTCGCAGGTGCTTTAGTAGTAAAATTTATTCCATCTGATATTTTGCGTCCACTAGTACTCGTAATGTTGGTTTTTATTGCTATTTTTATTATTTCAAAAAAAGATTGGGGAAGTGTATCTACCTATAAAAAGATGACAAAAGGAAAAACATTAATATTTTTCTTAGTTATTTTAATGATAGGGTTTTATGATGGTTTTTTTGGACCGGGGACAGGATCTTTTTTAATTTTTGCATTTTTATTAATTGGTTTGGATTTTATTCAAGCGGCAGCATCTGGAAAACTTTTGAATTTCGTTAGTAATATAGTATCTTTAATTACTTTTTTATTTTTAGATGTAATTCATTTTGAATACGGTATTATTATGGGGTTATCAATGATTTTAGGTGCTTATTTTGGATCGAAGTTTGCTATTCAAAAAGGTGTTGGATATGTAAGGACTTTATTTTTGTTAGTTACTATTTTATTAATAGGGAAAAATATTTTGGAATATACTCATGTTTTGTAGATTCATACGTATGTATGAATCTACTTTTTTTATTATATTTTAAAAATTAATTAATTTTTAAAATATAAGTCTAGGAATATTTGAATAAATCTAAATTATCGTGTAGAATAATGTTGTAAAATGTAAACGTTTTTCTAAGGGGAGGCTAAAAAAATGGTAGTAGCATACAAACATGAGCCATTTACAGATTTTTCAGTAGAGGCTAACAAATTAGCGTTTGAAGAAGGTTTAAAGAAAGTAGAATCTTATCTTGGACAAGACTATCCATTAATTATCGGGGGAGAAAAAATCACTACAGAAGACAAAATTGTTTCTGTAAACCCTGCAAATAAAGAGGAACTTGTTGGTCGCGTTTCAAAAGCAAGCCGTGAATTAGCTGAAAAAGCAATGCAAGTAGCGGATGAAACATTCCAAACTTGGAGAAAGTCAAAACCAGAAATGCGCGCAGACATTTTATTCCGTGCTGCAGCAATCGTTCGTCGTAGAAAACATGAGTTCTCTGCTATTCTTGTAAAAGAAGCAGGTAAACCATGGAATGAGGCAGATGCTGATACAGCAGAAGCAATCGACTTTATGGAATATTATGGTCGTCAAATGTTAAAATTAAAAGACGGTATTCCAGTAGAAAGCCGTCCAATTGAATATAATCGTTTCTCTTACATTCCATTAGGAGTAGGTGTTATCATTTCTCCTTGGAACTTCCCATTCGCAATTATGGCGGGTATGACAACAGCTGCTTTAGTTTCTGGTAACACAGTATTACTAAAACCAGCTAGTACAACTCCTGTAGTAGCAGCGAAATTTATGGAAGTATTAGAAGAAGCTGGCTTACCAGCTGGCGTAGTAAACTTCGTTCCAGGTAATGGTTCTGAAGTTGGTGACTACTTAGTAGATCACCCTCGTACACGTTTTGTTAGCTTCACTGGATCACGCGATGTAGGTATTCGTATTTATGAGCGTGCAGCAAAAGTAAATCCAGGACAAATTTGGTTAAAACGTGTTATCGCTGAAATGGGCGGTAAAGATACAATCGTTGTTGATAAAGAAGCAGATCTTGAATTAGCAGCTAAATCTATCGTTGCATCAGCATTCGGATTCTCAGGACAAAAATGTTCTGCATGTTCTCGTGCAGTAATCCATGAAGATGTATACGATCACGTATTAAATCGTGCTGTTGAATTAACAAAAGAATTAACAGTTGCTAACCCAGCTGTATTAGGTACAAACATGGGTCCTGTTAATGACCAAGCTGCATTCGATAAAGTAATGAGCTATGTTGCAATTGGTAAAGAAGAAGGTAGAATTCTAGCAGGTGGCGAAGGAGACGATTCTAAAGGCTGGTTCATCCAACCAACAATCGTTGCTGACGTTGCAGAAGATGCTCGCTTAATGAAAGAAGAAATCTTCGGACCAGTAGTAGCATTCTGTAAAGCAAAAGACTTTGATCATGCACTTGCAATTGCAAACAATACAGAATACGGTTTAACAGGAGCAGTTGTTTCTAACAACCGTGACCATATTGAAAAAGCACGTGAAGAATTCCACGTTGGTAACTTATACTTCAACCGTGGATGTACTGGTGCAATCGTAGGTTACCAACCATTCGGTGGCTTTAACATGTCTGGTACAGACTCTAAAGCTGGTGGCCCTGATTACTTAGCACTTCACATGCAAGCAAAAACTACTTCTGAAACTTTATAAGAAATAGTAGAAGAGATCTTCGCAGTCTGCGAAGATCTCTTTTTTTGAAAAACTTTCTACATGTGGATTAAGATAGATATAAGTAGAAAAACTAATAAAGTAATAAGGTTTATTTCAGTAAAATAAGGTATATTATATTTGTTGAATAGATTCTCTTTAAAGACAAGAAAAGTAGGTGAACAAAGTGGGAAAATACCAATTGGATTACAAAAGTCAGGTAGCTGTGGCAAAGTTTCATGAAAAACAGACGCCTGCCAAATTTGATAAAAAGCAGCAACTTGAAAAATTGCGTGCGGAGTATTTGAAAAAGAAGCAAAAACAAACAGATAAATAATACGTTACGTTTTCCTGAATTTTTCTGTATATGGCGCGAGCAAACACAAGAAAATAGGTAAGTTATTCATCGTTCAAATATATAAAAATCAGTAGTTTATGTCCGCTAATACTTAACGTAAGTTTTTGTTCCATTGCTACACATACCCCTGTTTTTGATCAAACGTTATTTTAAAGATACAGCAAATAATAGAGCCTATATCGAAAAGTACTTGGCCATTGAAGACACAGGCTTTATTTTTCCATAGCCATTTATAGTTATATATATTTAACGTTTTGGACAATGTATGCTTTAACTTACCCTATAATAGGGGAAACTAGTTCATTTGGATCGAAAGTAATTACCATATATTACTATAAGGTGATTAGAACTAGCTAAACCCTATTAATAGCGGGATAAACATGTAAATAGAAACAAAACAACGAGAAAAGTTGACTTATTAGTCACATTTTTTAGTATTCATTTTAAGGATTTCCTGTATAATACAATTTGAAAGAAAATCTATGGTTTGACAAGAAACACTCTTTTCGGTTTTGCTCACTGAATGGAGTGTTTTTTTGTAGTTAAAAACTCTTCCGTACTCATTACATTTGCATACACTCCATTTAAACTTGCCAGAATTGTATTGTGAATATAAACAGCTGGTATAGTAGCGTTTTTAAATGAAAGATCTTTTGTAGCACAAGCATCATGTATAACGGTACATTGAAAGCCAAAATCAAAAGCAGCCCTTACGGTAGCATCAATACACATATGAGTCATCATCCCGCATATGACGACGTGCTCAATGTCTAAACGCTGTAATTGTTCTAGAAGATCAGTTTCTCGGAAGCTATTTGGATAATGTTTGAGTATAACCATTTCTTCTCTAAGTGGACGGACATTTTTGTGAATATGTACACCTTCTGTATTTGGTAGAAAAAAAGTAGCATCATCTTTTATTGCTACATGTTGGATATGAAAAATAGGTTCGTTTCTTATTCTAAAGTGTTGCAGTAGCTGACTAGCGTATTCACTTGCTTCTACTGGATTACGCAATTCCATCTTTCCATTTGGAAAATAATCATTTTGAATATCAACGAGTAAAAGAGTTGTTTTCATATATTTATCTTCCTCCGATTTCATATTCAAATAATGTTATTCAATTCATAGAGAAGATTCTCCTGTTTAAAAATATGAGGGAGAAGAATTTTACATAACTTTAAAGATTACTATTTTTTTATTATTTTTCATTCTAAAATTTCAATAAAGAAATAATTAATATTTTTCCGAAAAATATATTGACTCTTATTATTCAGAGTTCTATAATGAGAATTAATTAAACGACAATTAAATCGATACATTCTTATCCAGAGAGGTGGAGGGACTGGCCCTACGATACCTCAGCAACGGGTTTTTTTAATACCGTGCTAACTCCAGCAAGCCTATAAAGGCTTGGAAGATGAGAAGATGTGAATGAGTACATATAAGTGCTCTCCTTCTTATCTTTATGGTTGATAAGAAGGAGAGCACTTTTTATTTTACCTCGAAAGCTCTCCTTCAAGTTTTTATAGCATATAGGAGGGAAGAAAATGATTTCTTTTAACAATGTAAGTAAAGTATATGAATCAGGTGGGCAATCTGTTCATGCGGTGGAGGATGTAACGTTATCAGTTGAGAAGGGCGAAATTTTTGGCATTATCGGTTTTAGTGGCGCTGGAAAGAGTACGTTATTACGCTTAGTAAACATGTTGGAAAGACCAACTGCGGGAACGATTTCGATAGATGATAAAGATATTACATCATTGTCGACGAAAGAATTACGTAAATTAAGACAAAGAATCGGGATGATTTTTCAAAGCTTTAATTTATTTAATTCAAGAACAGTGTTTGGAAATATTGCTTATCCATTAAAGTTAGCGAAAGTACCAAAGAATGAGATCAAAGAAAGGGTAAATGAACTGCTGAAGTTTGTAGGATTAGAAGATAAAGCAAACTATTATCCAGAGCAGCTATCAGGCGGACAAAAGCAACGTGTTGGGATTGCAAGAGCACTTGCAACATCACCGGATATTCTTATATGTGATGAGGCGACATCAGCTTTAGATCCAGAAACAACGACAGAAATTTTGAACTTATTGAAAAAAGTAAATCGAGAATATAATTTAACAATTCTTCTTATTACACATGAAATGCATGTGGTGAAAGAAATTTGTCACCGTGTAGCTGTAATGGAGAAGGGAAGAGTTATTGAAGAAGGAAAACTGTTTGATGTTTTCACACAACCAAAAACAAAGACGACTCAAAACTTTGTGCGTTCTGTTATTAATGATCACTTACCAGAAAGTGTTCTAGCGAAAATTCAAAACGGAGGTCAGATTTATCGCCTAACTTTTACTGGTGAGGAGACAGGACAGCCGGTACTATCATATATCGCAAAAAACTATAACGTTGATGTAAATGTACTGTACGGAAATATTATTGAACTCCAAAATGTTTTATTTGGAAATCTTCTTGTAGAACTGCAAGGTGAGCAGAGAGAAATTCAAAAAGCATTACAACATCTAAGACTGCAAGTGCAGCTGAAGGAGGTAGAAGCTCATGCGAGTTGATTGGAGTATATTTTGGCCTCGTATATTAGATGCGACGGGGGATACCCTCTTAATGGTAATTGTAACCCTTATATTTGCTACAATTCTTGGTATACCTCTAGGTTTACTTTTATATGTAACACGTAAAGGGAATTTTTTAGAAAATAAATGGGTCTTTTCAATTCTTAATGTCATTATTAATACAATTCGTCCGGTTCCGTTCATTATCTTTTTAGTAGCTTTAAGTCCAATAACAAGAAGTGTTATCGGAACGACGATTGGAACAGCGGCAGCAATCTTTCCAATGACGTTAGTTGCATCAATTGGTATTGCTAGAATGGTTGAAACAAATCTTGTTTCTGTTCCGAAAGGGGTAATTGAAGCAGCGCAAGCGATGGGAGCTTCACCACTTAGAATCGTTTTTGAAATTCTTGTGCCAGAAGCGTTAGCGCCATTGATCTTAGGTGTGACGTTTATGACAGTTGGTTTAATTGAATTTTCAGCAGTTGCTGGACTTGTCGGTGGTGGCGGTCTTGGTGACTTAGCGATGACATATGGTTATCAACGTTTTGATACATCAGTTATGTTTGTAACGGTCGTTTTACTTATTATTCTTGTACAGATAGCTCAAAATTTAGGAAACTACTTTGCGAAAGTCTTTTTACGCAGATCATAAAAAGGAAGAGGGGAAAAGAAAATGAAGAAAATTTTAGCATTTGCATTATCAGCGATTGTAGGGATTTCAGCATTAAGCGGCTGCTCAAGTGGAGACACGGGTGCAGGAGCGAAAGAGAAAGTAGTTCGCGTCGGCGTAACAGGAACGGATGGAGACGCTTGGGAAATTTTAAAGAAGAAAGCTGAAAAAGAAGGAATTAAAATTAAACTAGTTGAGTTCTCTGATTATACAACTCCAAACAAAGCGTTAGCTGATGGAGATATTGAATTAAACTCATTCCAGCACATTGCTTTCTTAGAACAATTTAAAAAAGAGCATAAGCTAGATATTACAGCTGTCGGTACAACACAAATTGCACCAATGGGCTTATACTCTGAAAAACATAAGAAAGCAAATGAAATTCCAGATGGTTCAGAAATTGCTATTCCAAATGATCCAACGAACCAAGCGCGCGCATTAAAACTACTTGATGCAGCTGGATTATTAAAGCTTAAGAAAGATTTTGGTCTATTTGGAGATCCAAGTGGTATCGCTGAAAATCCGAAGAAGTTAAAAATTACACCGGTTATCGCACAACAAACACCTCGTGTGTTAAAAGATGTAGCAGCTTCAGTTATTAATAACGGTGTTGCTGGTCAAGCTGGATTAGATCCAGCGAAGGATCCGATTTTCTTAGAAGATCCAAAAAATGAAAATGCGAAGCCTTATATTAATATTTTCGCAGCTCGTACGAAAGATAAAGATGATCCAACACTGAAAAAGGTAATTGAATTGTATCATTCAAAAGAAGTAACAGATGCAATTAAGAAAGAAACAAATGATGGTTCAATTTCAGTAGATCTTTCACTTGAGGAGCTTGAACAAATTGTAAAGTAATGATTGGGTTTAATGGATTAACAGAAGGAACCCCTCCGCTGTTAGTTCGTTCAACATATAATCTACTTAACAAACAAACCCTAATTCTGTACCTTCCAATTTTGTATAACGTAGAATCCAATGTTTGTTAAGTAGAGTGATGGACCAGGAGTTTTTCTGGTCTTTTTTTAATTAAAGCAGCTAGCTAATAATAAGGAGATCCAAATTATGATTGGGTAAGAGATTAAACTAAAAATGAGTGTAATTGCTAATTTCTTTTTAGGGATTAATAGTTTCTTTGATGAAAATAAGAAAAGAGAAAATAGGATAATGATAGATGCTGAGATTACTCCTGGATTATAAGAACGATAAATAACAAATAAAATAATATGTTGAACAGCGTTAAAGAAAATAGCTCCTTGAATAAAAATAATCCAGTAAATAGAAGATAAGATTTGTAATTGGTATAGAATGACTATGAGTAGAACAAAGATTGTTAATATAGTAATTGCAATGATAAATTGTTTATTGTCTATGAAATGAATTGAAAATTGATTAACAAGATATTGTGGCATCTGGAAAGCCTCTTCAAGGTTATGAATGAAAAATAATAAAGGAATAATCCAGAGCATAATAGTGGAATGTTTTTTCACCAACTTACATCACTCCAATAAAGGTATAGAAAGCCTAAAAAGGCCCTCTATACAGAGATGCTTATTCAATTATGAAACTTTTTAAATTATCTTCGTGATGCGCTTGTTCTTTCGGATAAGCAGCTAGCTCCTCTTGCAAAATATTTAGTATTTGCTTAGCTGATTGCTGGATTGGATCAGGTAGCTCTTCTAATATATGCATACCGACTTTTATCTTTGTCCGAATTACCCTTCTTAGTAGTTCATCATGCATGTACTACACCTCCAAACCGAATGTTTAGTACATCTTCTTCAAATTTTGCTCCTTGAATAGAAAGATGTGTTAACGTTTTTGGTAATGTGATGTTCCGTTTAACAGAACCTGCGCGGATGATAAGCTCATCACCTTTTTGATTTAATGAAAGTTCACTTTTGTTTGAGAAGGGAATGGACAGAACGAAAATATATTCATCGCCATCTTTTTTCACATATTGTGTGCGGCCGTTAAATTTTACTTCAGTAGGACAAGGGTCAGTTTTAAATAAAGCATTTCCTACACGCTCTAACATAGGTAAACCAACAACTTCTTGTTCAAACATCGGGGCTTCGTAAATAGGAAGTGGCTGAAAACTATCTTGAATTAATGCTTTATATTTCTTTTGTGTATCTTTCCATGCTTGAAAGTAAGGATCGGTGACAGTGTTAGGGATGACGCGGTTAATCATAATGGCATCTACGTTGTAATCGTATAAGTTTAAATACGTAAAGCTGCGCTGAGCTTCTTTAATGACCATTTTTTCAGGATTTACAACAACGCGAATACTCGTTACTTCTCGGTTTGATAAAATATCCCGCATTTCTCCGAGTTGTTCTAATGTATTTGTTAATTCATCCATAATATCGTCTGTTGGGAGAGGGACGCCGAGAAGTGGTTGTGCTACAGGACGGACGACTTTTAAAACCTTTCTTTTAATAGGAAAGAGTTTTTCCATCCACCAGCCGAGCATGTCTGGAAAGCTGAGCATTGCTAAAGTTTCTCCTGTTGGTGCACAATCAATAATGATGACGTCATAGGTGTTTTGTTTATAGTAATCGAGTACTCGAAGTAAGCTAATTAAATCTTCCATACCAGGAAACATCGTTAATTCTTCTGTCGTAATATCATCAGCTGCTTTAGAAGTGAAGAGCAGTGTAATGTATTTCTGCAATTTACCCCAGCCTTTTTCCATTTCATAAATAGTATTAATTTCTTGTGCCCATAAATTTTCTCGAATTTCTAATGGCTCAGAAGATAGCTTTATACCAAATGAATCTCCTAAACTATGAGCGGGATCTGTACTCATTACTAAAGTTTTTAAACCTCGTTTTGCACTTTGAAGTGCCGTTGCTGCTGAAATGCTAGTTTTTCCTACGCCGCCTTTACCTGTATATAAAATAATTCTCATCATCATATCCCCTTTGTTTCGAGTGTCGAATATTACGAGTTACGAAATAAAATATTGAATAAAAACCCAGCTAGGGTTTTATTCAATCGGAATGTTTTTCATTTTAGGTGTAGAAACCTTTTCTTCTGTTTTTTGTTGTGACGTAGCGATGTGATTCATAATTTTTTGGAAGATTTTTAGTAAGAATGCTTTTTCTTCCTCTGACAATGCCTCCGTCACTAGGCTAAAGTAATGGGCTGCATTTTGTTTTACCTCTTGAACGAGCATTACGCCGTTTTCTGTTAAACGAATTAATACAATACGTCGATCGTTTTCATCACGGTACCGTTCAATATACCCCTTTTTTACAAGGCGATTTACAACGCCTGTCGTTGTACTCATCGGTATATCAAGAAGGTCAGCAATTTTTGTCATTGTGATATTTGTATTTCGTTCCATCCAAAGTAAACAAAATACTTCTGTCTTGGAAAGTGTTAAATCAAGGCTTACCCATTCTTCAGGATAGAAAAGTTTCTTGGCGTTATCTAGCAGTAAGTCTAAAAAATGTTCATATTGCAACAATTATTTCCACTCCCGTATATTTCGAGGTTCGTAATATTTGTTTTTATTTTATGTGGAATTGAAATAAATGTCAATGATTTTAACTGTTTTTTCGGATTAGGCAGAAAATTATATTCAAAATGGAATTTTTTTATGGTAGATTAATAAATAGAAAAAGATAATTTACATAAAAATCCATCATGATAAATATATTTATCTATAATGGGTGTACAGCTAACGAGGGGGAGAACGATGAGAAGACGAAATACGCAAGCGTTCACGTTTTTAGCATGGACTTCATTTGTTTGTGCGCTTTCAGGTATGCTAATTGGGATTTATACGTTAGATGAAACGCTTAGTGTAAAAGGATACTATTTAATTGGAACATTATTTTTAACGATGTCTTGTTTTGTATTACAAAAAACAATTCGTGATAATGAAGAAGATAACGAGAGATTTCCGAAAAATGAACCGCTAGATAAAGACTAAATTGTAAAGAAAGGCATTTGCCTTTCTTTTTTTATGTAAAAATGCTGTAAGTGCCATGTGTTGACTTGCTTGAAGTACTGAAAATTTGGTATCATCAATAGTATTGTAGATTGAACGATATATTATGGAGGTGGCCTAGCCGTGTCAAGAATTTCCGTTGAGAATGTAAAGCACGTTGCACATTTAGCACGTCTTGCAATTACTGATCAAGAAGCAGAAAAATTTCAAAAACAACTAGATGCAATTGTTACATTTGCAGAACAGTTAAATGAATTAGATACAACAGATGTAAAACCAACAACTCATGTATTAACTATGAAAAATGTTATGCGTGAAGATGTACCAGAAAAAGGTTTACCAGTAGAAGAAGTATTAAAAAATGCACCGGATCACAAAGATAATCAAATCCGTGTTCCAGCAGTATTAGAATAGAGGAGGGGAATTTCGATGTCATTATTTGATCATTCGGTATCAGAGTTACATAAGAAGTTAAACAACAAAGAAATTTCCGTTACGGATTTAGTAGAAGAATCTTACAAACGTATTGCGGATGTTGAAGATAACGTAAAAGCTTTTCTTACATTAGATGAAGAAAATGCACGCGCGAAAGCGAAAGAATTAGATGCAAAGATTGGTGCTGAAGATAATGGTTTATTATTCGGTATGCCAATCGGTGTAAAAGATAACATTGTAACTAACGGTCTTCGTACTACTTGTGCGAGCAAAATGTTAGCAAACTTTGATCCAATTTATGATGCGACAGTTGTGCAAAAGCTAAAAGCTGCTGACACAGTTACAATCGGTAAATTAAATATGGACGAGTTCGCAATGGGTTCTTCAAATGAAAACTCAGGTTTCTATGCTACGAAAAACCCATGGAACTTAGATTACGTTCCAGGCGGATCTAGTGGTGGTTCTGCGGCAGCTGTAGCAGCAGGAGAAGTATTATTCTCTCTAGGTTCTGATACGGGTGGTTCTATCCGTCAACCAGCTGCATATTGCGGTGTTGTAGGTTTAAAACCAACTTACGGACGCGTATCTCGTTACGGATTAGTAGCATTCGCATCTTCACTTGACCAAATCGGGCCGATTACACGTACAGTAGAAGACAATGCATACTTATTACAAGCTATTTCAGGTATTGACCGTATGGATGCAACTTCTGCAAATGTTGAAGTTGGAAACTATTTAGCTGGCTTAACAGGCGACGTTAAAGGTTTACGCATTGCTGTACCAAAAGAATACTTAGGCGAAGGTGTTGGCGAGGAAGCTCGTGAGTCAGTATTAGCTGCTTTAAAAGTATTAGAAGGTATGGGCGCAACTTGGGAAGAAGTATCTCTTCCACACTCTAAATACGCTCTAGCAACGTATTACTTACTATCTTCTTCTGAAGCATCTGCTAACCTTTCACGCTTTGATGGCGTACGTTACGGTGTTCGTTCTGATAATGTAAATAATTTATTAGATCTTTACAAAAACACACGTAGCGAAGGTTTCGGTGATGAAGTAAAACGTCGTATTATGCTTGGTACATTTGCTCTTAGCTCTGGTTACTATGATGCATATTACAAAAAAGCACAACAAGTACGTACATTAATTAAGAACGACTTTGAAAATGTATTTGCTAACTATGATGTTATTATTGGGCCAACAACGCCAACTCCGGCATTTAAAGTGGGCGAAAAAGTGGACGATCCAATGACAATGTATGCAAATGACATTTTAACAATCCCAGTAAACTTAGCGGGTGTTCCAGCGATTTCTGTTCCATGTGGATTCGGTGCTAACAACATGCCACTTGGTCTACAAATCATTGGTAAACACTTCGATGAAGCGACAATTTACCGCGTTGCACATGCGTTTGAGCAAGCAACAGACTATCATACAAAAAAAGCAAGTCTGTAAGGAGGCGAGCATAGATGAATTTAGAAACAATTATTGGTTTAGAGGTTCACGTTGAGTTAAAAACAAATTCGAAAATTTTCTCTGCGAGTCCAACAGAATTCGGAGCGGAGCCAAATACACAAACAAGTGTAATTGACTTAGGATACCCAGGGGTACTGCCTACTTTAAATAAAGAAGCAGTTAACTTTGCAATGAAAGCTGCAATGGCATTAAACTGTGAAATCGCAACGGAAACAAAGTTTGACCGTAAAAACTATTTCTACCCAGATAATCCGAAAGCTTACCAAATCTCTCAATTCGATAAGCCAATTGGAGAAAATGGTTGGATTGAAATCGAAGTAGATGGTAAAAAGAAACGTATCGGTATTACACGTCTTCATTTAGAAGAAGATGCTGGTAAATCAACGCATACAGCTGATGGTTCATTAGTAGACTACAACCGTCAAGGTATGCCTTTAATCGAGATCGTATCTGAGCCAGATATGCGTACTCCAGAAGAAGCATACGCATACTTAGAGAAGTTAAAATCAATCATTCAATACACTGGCGTATCTGATTGTAAGATGGAAGAAGGTTCTCTGCGTTGTGATGCGAATATTTCCCTTCGTCCAGTTGGACAAGAGAAGTTCGGTACAAAAGCGGAACTGAAAAACTTAAACTCATTCACTTACGTACAAAAAGGTCTTGAGCACGAGCAAGTACGCCAAGAAAAAGAATTATTATCTGGCGGTATCATCCAACAAGAAACACGTCGTTATGATGAAGCAACGAAGAAAACAATCTTAATGCGTGTGAAAGAAGGATCTGACGATTACCGTTACTTCCCAGAGCCAGACTTAGTTGAACTTTACATCGATGATGAGTGGAAAGAAGCAGTACGTGCTTCTATTCCAGAACTTCCAGATGCACGTAAAGCTCGCTATGTTGCAGAAATTGGCTTACCAGCTTATGATGCACACGTATTAACATTAACGAAAGAGATGTCTGATTTCTTTGAAGCAACAGTTGCAGACGGTGCTGATGCGAAATTAACATCAAACTGGTTAATGGGTGAAGTGCTTGCATACTTAAACAAACAACAAAAAGAATTAAAAGACGTTGCATTAACGCCTGCTGGTTTATCTAAAATGGTTCAATTAATTGAAAAAGGTACAATTTCTTCTAAAATCGCGAAGAAAGTATTTAACGAATTAATTGAAAAAGGTGGAGACCCAGAAGAAATCGTTAAAGCGAAAGGTCTTGTTCAAATCTCTGACGAGGGTACACTTCGTAAAGTAGTAACAGAAATCCTTGATAATAATGAGCAATCTATCGAAGACTTTAAAAACGGTAAAGACCGTGCAATTGGCTTCTTAGTTGGTCAAATTATGAAAGCGACAAAAGGACAAGCTAATCCACCGCTTGTTAACAAAATCTTACTTGAAGAAATTAATAAGCGATAAAATAGTATAGATTTTTAAAGGTTAAACAGAAAAAACACCCGTATTTGGGTGTTTTTTCTGAGTTAATCAAACGTTTGTTTAAATGAGACAAAATCGTTTAAACAAACGTTTGATTAACTGTCAAAAGTGGAAAACTGTTTGTATAGCAACTATGGTATGATAGTTGCAAAAAGGTGGGAATAATGATAAATCTAGACATAGAGAGTTTTTTCATCTCGTGAAATAATAGATAGTTATTATTCATTATATGTAAATTGATGTGAGAGAATGGATAGACATAAATTTCTTGGTCAAATAAAGCAACAAACCATTATGAGAGAATATTGCTTTTGATGGACTACACGAATCGGGTTCTTACTGCCTGTTTGAGCGGGATAAAAGAAGGATAGGAAGATGAGAGGAGGTAGGCATAGGAATACTGAATAAAGTTTCGGTATGTTCTTTTTCAATGAATAAAGAAATTTCCTGTGCTAATAAATGATGAAGCGAGCAAGAATTATTTATAATCCTACTTCTGGGCGCGAGCTATTTAAGAAGAGCTTACCAGAAGTATTACAAAAATTAGAACAAGCTGGCTATGAAGCATCTTGTCATGCGACAACGGGTCCTGGAGACGCTACTGTGGCAGCGAGGCAAGCTGCGGATCGCAAGTTTGATGTTGTTATCGCAGCTGGTGGTGATGGTACATTAAATGAAGTGGTGAACGGTTTAGTAGGACATGAGCATCGTCCAAAGTTTGGAATTATTCCAGTTGGAACGACAAATGATTTTGCACGTGCGATCGGTGTACCTCGTGCTATTGAAGAGGCTGCGGATATTATTTGTGAAGGAACAACGGTACCGTTAGATCTTGGTAGAGCGAATGATACATATTTCATTAATATCGCTGGTGGCGGCCGTATTACAGAATTAACATATGAAGTACCAAGCAAGCTAAAAACGGTATTAGGCCAACTTGCTTACTATTTAAAAGGAATCGAAATGTTACCATCATTACATCCAACGTATGTTGAAATCGAGTATGATGGGAAGTTACTACAAGAAGAAATTACGATGTTTTTAATTACAAATACTCGTTCAGTTGGTGGATTCGAAAAGGTAGCACCGTATGCGTCTATTAACGATGGGTTATTTGATTTATTAGTACTGAAAAAAGGCTCCATCGCTGATTTAATTAAAGCAGCAACACAAGCGCAGCGTGGTGAACATATTAACAATCCAAAAGTGCTATACACACAAGCAAATCGCATTAAAGTGCATTCACCAGATAAACTAATGATTAATTTAGATGGTGAATATGGTGGGGATGCCCCAATGGAATTTGAAAATATATATCATTGTCTGGAACTATTTGTTCCAGAACATAAAGAGGATGCCCTGTAAAGGCATCCTTTTTTGTTTTTATCCCGCTATTTGCGAGCAGTAAGACTCCCACTTCAAAATTAGGCTGGAGCGAAGAAATTAGGTGGGAGTCGAGCTACCCGTAAACGCCCGATTGGTGAGGGCTAATAATCAGTGGGGGATGAACAAAACCCCACTGATTAGAGTTTCACTGTATAGAGGAATTGTAAATTGGAAGTTAGTTTGATTTTTATGGTATTTTTACAATTCGTTTATTTTATATACATATTTTATTGGTACACTGGAGGAGATAAGAAACGAGAGGTAGGGTAATTAACTGTTACGATTTATTTAACCGATTATAACTAAAGTTAATTAAATATATCAGTAAGCCCTGCTAGTCAAGTGATTGGCTAGTAGTGAGGGGTAACTGCGGGCAATCCCTAAAGCTGATTGAACTACAACGTGGCTAGAAATAGCGAGCGTGAATGTCGCGAAAGCAGAAAAAATCAATCAGA
>NZ_JAKUFP010000036.1:0-42074 GCF_022663495.1 Bacillus cereus group sp. BfR-BA-01383 | reverse complement strand
GACAAGCAAGATAAACAAGACAAGCAAGATAAACAAGACAAGCAAGATAAACAAGACAAGCAAGATAAACAAGACAAGCAAGATAAACAAGACAAGCAAGATAAACAAGACAAGCAAGATAAACAAGACAAGCAAGATAAACAAGACAAGCAAGATAAACAAGACAAGCAAGATAAACAAGGTGAAAAAGACGAAACAGCCAAGTCAACACCACTGGAACCTATAATAGAAACAAATTCACACAACTTAGATATATGGGATGAAATTTCTCTAAAAGAAATACAAGCTGGTGAACATACGAGTTTAGTTGAAGAAAAAAGCAATTATCAAAATATTAATTTGCTACAAGTAAGCGATATCCGTTTATATTTGGACAACCAACTACAATTTAGTTCCGTTGATGAACAAATTTATCATGAAGCACTTGTTCATCCGGTAACGTCCAAAGTCATTGATCCAAAACGTGTTCTCATATTAGGTGGCGGCGATGGCCTTGCCTTACGAGAAGTTTTGAAATATGAAACTGTGCTGCATGTAGACCTTGTTGATTTAGACGAGGCGATGATTAATATGGCTCGTAACGTACCAGAAATAGTCTCTTTAAACAAAAAAGCATTTTTTGATAATCGCGTGAATGTGCATATATGCGATGCAAAAGAATTTCTGAATTCTCCTTCCTCTTTATACGATGTAATTATTATTGATTTTCCTGATCCTTCAACAGAGTTATTAAGTACTTTATATACAAGTGAACTTTTTGCTCGTATAGCTACGTTCTTAACAGAAGATGGTGCTTTCGTCTGCCAATCTAATTCACCTGCTGATGCACCTCTTGTATATTGGAGTATCGGTAATACAATTGAAAATGCCGGATTAACTGTAAAAAGCTATCATATAATTGTTCCTTCTTTCGGAACTGATTGGGGATTTCATATTGCTGCTAACTCCTCACATGTACTCAATCAAATTGAACAATTATACGTAGTACCAACTACTCGCACATTACCTTCTCTTCTCGCTCCTTTATTTCAATTTAAAGAAGAACATTTAGAGCACCGTAACAACACTCTTTTAAATTCAGATTCGAACCTTATCCTACATCAATATTACAAAGAGGAAATGGAGTTTTAATGATTTTATAATAAGGAGTGCTACCCTATGGAATATTCTACTTTCGGTAAGCATATAATAGTAGATTTATGGGGAGTGGATTTTCCCCTACTAGATGATATTCACTTGCTAGAACACCATTTAGTTACCGCTGCAAATTACTCTGATGCACATGTGTTAAACGTAAGCAAAAAAAAATTCCAGCCGTATGGAGTTACCGTACTAGTTTTACTATCAGAAAGCCATATTTCAATTCACACTTATCCTGAAAAAAACTTTGCAGCGATTGATTGCTATACGTGCGGTACAACCGTTGAACCGCAAATAGCGATTGATTATATCGTAAATATATTAAAACCAAAACGGATTCATATAAAAAAATTAATTCGTGGTATAGGAGAAATTGTTACTACCGATTGATTCTTACTCATCCATGAAAAGGAGGGTTGTAAATACCATCAGTGGAACGAGAGCTCCACTGATGGTACGCAAACATACATAATTTTTCACCTTAATTGATGATTTAATTTTTCTATTTTTCGTTTCCAATATAGTGTCATCACAAACCATATAATGAAGTAAATAACAATAAAGCTGCCTATACAGACAAGAATCGAACCGAAACGATTCGGAACCCACCCGATCCAAATTGCTGTAGGTAAAAATGTCCCTAGTAAAATGATAAAGTGAATACTTGTCTGTTTTAATATGCTCCATTCTTCTTTTTCAAAAATAAATGAAGCGAAAGAAAAGATCAGCCCTACTATATTTGCTGTAACTAAATACGTAATTAACATTTTTGTTTCCACTGTTTCCATTCCATTTGCGTAACCAATCCATAAAAACAATAGACTATATATCATCGCCATTCCTAATCCAATAGCGATTTTATTTATTACTCTATCAACCATCTTTTAACCTCCTCCTATATTTAAAGCCTCTTTAATGAGCGGTACATATTTCCTCGAAACATATTCTTTCATTCCATTAGAAAAATGAGCACACATACTACCACCAAAAGACATTTCAAAGCTTTTTACATGCCCTAAATTTGCAAGTATCGACTTAGAAAATCTAGCAAAGCGCTTTCCGGCCAACTGTTCTTCTAATTCATATAAGCGAGCCTTCACTTCAAGACTCCCTTTCTTCGTTTGTGCCATAACTTTTCGACCTTCTGTATAAAACCAATAAATATCATGTAAATTCAATAGATGATACTGCTGGTCTAACACACCAATAATTTGATTTACAGTTCCCCCTTCTATTATTTTTAAAAGTTGCTGCATTTCATCTGTTACTTCTTTTGTTCTTATAATAATCTCTACTTCGTCTTGTGATGGGTCCAATTCGATGCGTACTTTCATCTACTTCCCACCCCCTTTACACTTTTATTTTTACATAAACTTGGAAAAAACAAATAAAATCATGCGTAAGTAGTTTTCTTTTTGTCATAACAGTATCTTTTCAAAACATAAAAAAACCTTGCATACGCAAGGTTCATTCTGCTGCTGACATCTTCCTATATAATTCTACAAACTCACTCGCTAATTCCTTTACCGTAATTGCATTCATTAAATGATCTTGCGCATGCACCATCAGAAGGGTAACTTCTGTCTTTTCACCACCAGCTTCCTTCTGTATGAGCTCCGTTTGTAAGCGGTGCGCCTCTTGCAGTTCATTTAAAGCTTCTTGTAGTTTAGCTTCCGCTTCCTGAAATTCACTGCGCTTAGCACAATCAATTGCTTCCATTGAACAACTTCTCGCATTTCCCCCATGCAAGATTAAATGAAAAACTTTCGTCTCTATCGTATCCATTTTAGCTCTTTACTCCCCCTTTTCTTCCGCCACTTTTTGTTTATCCCATATTTTTAAGAATGGTAAATAAATAAAGAATGCCAGTGCAAAGTTAACAAGCTGCAACATAACACCAGAAATTTTCCCGCCCGATCCTAAATATCCACTAAAAAGAATAGGTGTAGTCCAAGGTACAGCAGCTCCGCTCGGACGGGCAACTAATCCCCATTCCATTGCAAAGTAAGAAACAATTGTTAACACAACTGGAACTAATATAAATGGAATAAGTAAAAGTGGATTCATTACAATCGGCATACCGAAAGTCACCATTTCATTAATATTAAAAATACCAGGTGCAATCGACAATCGGCCGATACTTTTTAATTGCTGACTTCGCGCAAACAGTAACATCCCTACAACTAAAGCTAATGTTGCACCAGAACCGCCCATATAAATCCATAAATCAAAAAACTGTGCGGTAATCGTATTCGGTACGTCTTGACCAGCCTGAAAAGCAATTCGGTTCTGATCCATTAACGACAACCAAATCGGGCTCATTACCCCACCAACAATTGCAGCGCCATGAATCCCGCATGCCCAAAGTACATGGACAATAATAACTGCGATTACTGCGCCCCAGAGGCTAGCCCCTAGTACATTAAGAGGCTCTTGTAAAAGCTTTCCTACAACATTATGAATGCTACCGAAAGTCGTATGTTCAAAAATCAATCTAATGATCCAAACGACCGTCACAACAATAAAACCTGGAATAAGCGCAGCAAATGAACGCGTTACTGCCGGCGGAACTGTCTCTGGCATTTTTATAATTATCTTTTTTTGTACAACAAATCGATAAATTTCAGTAGATATAATTGCAATAATCATCGCCACAAATAAACCTTGGCTTCCCATTAATGCAGCTGATATCACTCCATCCACAAGTACACTTTCCTTTGTATTTGGTATCATATACATAACTTGGAATGGTGTTGCAAGCAAAAATGATACAAGTGACAATGCCCCAGATGCTAAAGCATCCACTTTATAATACTCACCAAGTCTGTAAGCGATTCCAAAAACAGCCACTAAAGACATTATATTAAAAGTTGCACTTACTGGGTACCCCAAAGCTTTCTGCCAACCCTCCCCAAACAAGTCGGCCATAAAATCATTATACCCTGGTATTGGTAAGGCACTAATAATAAGAAAAAAAGAGCCGATAATTAAGAACGGCATCGTTAAAACAATCCCGTCACGAATCGCTTGTAAATGCCTCTGCTCTGCAATCCTTCCCGCTACTGGCATCACATATTTCTCTAAAAACCGTATCATCTATCCCACTCTCCTCATGGTTTCATCGACAAAGCTGCTTGCAAGATAGCTTCCCCATTACAAAGGCCGTAATGGACGGATTGAATGACATCCACAGGGATTCCTTTCTCCTTACATAATTCTTTCATTTTCGGTAATAAATAACGTACTTGCGGTCCAAGTAAAAGTACATCCGCATCATCGATATGATTTCGCACTTCTGAACCTGATACAGCCCAAATTTTTACCTCTATCCCCTTTGCCCCTGCTGCTTTCTCCATTTTTGTAACTATCAAACTGGAAGACATTCCCGCTGCACAGCAAAGCAAAATTTTCATCCCGCTTCCCTCCCCTTTTTTCTACACTCAAGTTATGATGCACCCCTTGCCACTACTAGGTTACAAATATATATGTCTATATTTGTAACTGTATGCCGAGCTTAAAAACAAAAATTTCTCGGTTTTCACGCTATTCCATCTATCCGTATTTTCCTAGTAAAGAGGAATCTGACTCGCTATAATGATTCAGTATGATTTTTTTTATAATCGATAGGAGGGTATATTTATGAAGGCATATCGCTTTCCACTTATTTTATTATCTTCTATCCTAATTGGTGGTTTCATTGGTTATTTCATGGGTGCCGATGCAGTTGCTTTAAAGCCGCTTGGTGACATTTTCCTAAACTTAATGTTTACGATTGTTGTACCTTTAGTGTTCTTTAGCATCGCGTCATCTATTGCTAATATGGATGGATTAAAACGTTTCGGTAAAATTATGTCTAGTATGGCTGGGACTTTCTTATTTACAAGTATTTTAGCTGCTATTTTTATGATTATCATCGTGAAAGTATTCCCGCCAGCACAAGGTGTTGTATTAGAACTAACACAACCTGATAAAGCTGAAAAAGTTGTTAGCGTTGCTGATCAAATCGTTGGTATTCTAACAGTATCTGACTTCTCGAAGTTACTATCTCGTGAAAATATGTTAGCTCTTATTTTCTTCTCAATCTTAATGGGGATTGCAACTTCCGCAGTTGGTGAAAAAGGAAAACCTTTCGCTACATTTTTACAAGCTGGTGCAGAAATTTCAATGAAAGTCGTATCTTTCATTATGTACTACGCTCCAATCGGACTTGCTGCTTACTTCGCAGCATTAGTTGGTGAATTCGGACCACAACTTCTTGGAACTTACTTCCGAGCAGCAATGGTATACTATCCAGCTTCTCTTATTTACTTCTTTGTATTCTTTACATTCTATGCGTACCTTGCAGGTCGCAAACAAGGTGTACAAGTATTTTGGAAGAACATGGTCTCTCCTACAGTTACATCGCTTGCAACTTGTAGTAGTGCCGCAAGTATTCCAGCGAACTTAGAAGCAACGAAGAAAATGGGTATTTCTTCTGACATTCGTGAAACAGTTGTCCTTCTTGGATCAACGCTTCATAAGGACGGATCTGTTTTAGGCGGCGTATTAAAAATTGCTTTCTTATTCGGTATTTTTAACATGGAATTCGAAGGACCGAAAACATTGGCAATCGCTCTTGTCGTTTCTCTACTAGTAGGAACAGTAATGGGTGCTATTCCAGGCGGCGGTATGATTGGTGAAATGTTAATCGTTTCTCTATACGGCTTCCCGCCAGAAGCGTTGCCAATTATCGCAGCAATTAGTACAATCATCGATCCTCCTGCAACGATGTTAAACGTAACAGCAGATAACGCTTGTGCCGTAATGACAGCTCGCCTTGTAGAAGGTAAAGACTGGATCAAAAATAAATTTGCTTAATAGATAGAAAGAAGATGCTCGTTTGGAGCATCTTCTTTTTTGGGTTATTTGTCCGCAAATCGATACGTTGGAAAAATCGTTGATATATTAGCAAAATCGTTAATATAATCCCATCCGCCACAAATTTGTTAAAATCTTCACAAATATTCCACACCTCTTATCCATTCTCCGTACTATAATCATGTATGGAAAAGGAGATGGAAACAATGACACAAAGCGCACCAGAATTTAAAGTTTTGCAAAGCATTGCCTTTCTTGCTGTCGTTTTGCAAAGTTCCTTATTATATACAATGAATCAAGGAAATGTCTTGCTTGAACAATCCCTCATTATGGGTATGTTATTTAATCTCGCAAAATTTTCAGCACCTGCATTCATATTTATCGTTGGATTTCATTTAATTCGTCACTATACAAAGCAATTAGTATACAAAGAATATATTTCTGAAAAAGCCACACATTTACTCATTCCTTATTTCTTTTGGTCTATTCTTTACTTATTAACAACAAACGATCTTATTACATTACAAAGCGGAATAAAAAGTTTACTACTCGGAACAGCCGCACCTCATCTTTGGTACGTTATTATGATGTTCCAAATTCACTTATTATTCCCTTTACTATGTACACTATTTTATTGGTTTCAAAAACGAACGGAAAATAAAAAAGACATATATAAATATATGACCATTTTCGCGTGTCTATATTTCCTTTTAATGTGGTTCTCTTCCCACTATATTTTTAATGGAGAAAAATTAACGAGTTCGACCATTTTACATTATACAGATCGCTCCTTTTTATTTTACTCATTTTATTTCGTTCTGGGAGGCATTGCCGCTGTAGCACTAAAAACTTGGCGTCTATTCGTTATGAAACATATCCCGCTTATCACCATATTATTTTTCATCTTATTTTTGTTCATCAATTATGAGCTATTTAGCTTTTACGGAGCAAACGCTATTCATTTAACCGTTTCTACCTATTTAAAACCGTCCATGTTTTTATATATAGTCTGTGAAATTATGATACTGTATGTATTATCTATTACAATTGTACAGCGTCGAGGTTTCTTATATAGAACGTTACGATTCATTGGAAACTACACGTATGGCGCTTATTTAGCACATTTTTTCTTCTTGCAAATATGTACAAAAATTCTTTCCTTATTCGCACTACAAGAAAACACAATACTATATAGCCTATTACTATTTGTGTTAACAGCTGTTATGTCTATTTCAACAATGGTCATTTGTAGCACACTACCATTTCATGTATGGATTACAGGGCCTTCCCCTACGACAAATATGAAATGGGCAAAGATCGCACTTCGGAAAAATCATGAAAAGCTATTCAAACCATATCTTTGATATAATAGTATTCCATATAAGAAAAGAAAGCAGGAGACATCTATGATTAATCAAGTTGGACAAATTATGCTATATGTAACTAACCAAGATGAAACCGTACAATTTTGGACAGAAAAAGTAGGGTTCCAAATCATTGCTGAAGAAAATAACGGAAAAGGATTTCGCTGGATTGAAATTGCGCCGGCAAAAGAAGCTGGAACAAGCATCGTCCTTCATGATAAAGCATTAATTGCGAAGATGCAGCCTGAATTAAATCTTAATACACCTTCACTTATGTTCTTCTCAAATGACTTAGACCGTCTATATAAGGACCTGTCTGAGAAAAACGTCACAGTTGGCCAAATTGTAGATCTACCTACTGGTAGAGCGTTCAACTTTGCTGATAATGAAAATAATTACTTTGCGGTAATGGAAAAAAATAAGAAAAAGTGCCATCCCTAGGGTGGCACTCTATTTTTTGCTCTTCTCTAATTCCATTTCAGCTAAAAGTGGCAAAACATTATCAAAAATATGCGTATTATTATTTTCACCTGTGACGTATCCACCGTAATATCTACTAAATACATTATCGTTTCGGAATGTGGCCATATGATCATACAATTCCTTCGCAAACTTTGTATCACCTGTTTGTAGTACGTACAATATTGTTAATCCGTAAGCTGCAGGCGATTCATAATTCACAGCCTGTTTTCCCGTTTCTAAATTGTAACGACCGTATAACTTTCCGTCCTCCTGGAATTTCTTCTTTATAAATTCCAAATAAGCATCTGATGAAAGACCACCTAGACTACGATGGTAAGCAACGTATGATTGGTCAATAAGATTCACTTCTTTATCGTACGTAAATGTGCCATCTTCTTTATACTCTTTCGGAAAGGCCCAGCCATGCCTTGGATAATCAGCTAAAAACTGAACTACTTCCTGATATTGCTGAGCAGAAACTTTTCCGTACTTTTTCATATAAAAGAATGCGTGCGGATTTATGTATGATGTTGTTGTAAAATTATTTTGTTTCCCTGCATCTGCATCATAATAATCCACGTAATAATTATCTTTTTTATTATAACGAAGTACAGCATTGCTCAATTGATCCGCAAGGTTTTTATAACGATCTTCCTTATACATTTCATAAGCACGATATAATTGTTCAATAATACGAAGATCATCTATAAGTGCATTTGTGGCTGACTGCATTTCTCCCTTTTCAGAGATTTTCCATAAAACGATGTGATCCTTATGTACAAAATTATTTTGAATAACCTTTACTTGTTCATCAAATAACGCTTGATCATCTTTATCAAGTGTATATTGTAGCCATAGTCCTGCCGATTCTGATAAAGCTTCACGGCCCTTCGCCTCACTTACTCCTGCCTGTGTATCTGCTAAACGGTACGTTGCAAGTGTTCCATTTTCATTTACCATATGCCTTAAAATAAAATGCTCCGTACGGTTTCCTTGTAAAGCTGACCAAAATACAATTCCACCTAAAGCGATTAAGAGAATAACTCCAATCCCTATATATAAACGTTTCCGCAATCTTTTCACCTCCTTATTCAGGCTAACCTTAATTTTAACAGAACATACGTCAATTAAAAAAAGACAATCTATTAGATTGTCTCCCTCACTTTATCCCTCATAAGCCTCTTTAGAAGGTCTATATAGCGATTCCACAAGTCGATCGTATTCACGACGTGTAATTTCTTTATTGTACAACTTCAATAATAAATCTCTATGCTCTTTTGAAAATGCCATCTTTTTAATGACTTCAGGATACATAAAACATCCTCTCCATTTCACATAAACTTCTTTCGAAAAATCAGAACTTATGTTCGCATAAAAGATTATAAAAGATTCCTCAATAAAAAACAAACAAAATATTATCAAATATTCATTTCTTTTTATTTTGAATATTCAATTATAATATTGCCATATTCATTTTTTAAATACATATATATTTTTGGCAGTTTATTGAATAAATCTTCCAATTCAATCAGAAAATAATGGCAAAAAAGAAGAGGAGTATACATATGGATACCGTAACATTAGCAAGAGCGTTTTTTGGTTCTTCATTAGCATTCCACATTATTTTTGCAACACTTGGAGTCGGGCTTTCTTTAATGATTTTTATAAGTGAAATATTGTATCACTGGAAGAAGGATTCTGACTATGCCATTATGGCAAAAAGATGGACAAAGGCTTTTGCTATCCTTCTCGGTGTAGCAATTCCAACTGGAACAATTGTTGGTGTACAAATTTCACTTCTTTGGCCTGGTTTCGCCAAAATTGTTGGCCAAGTCATTTCTGTTCCGTTTCAAATTGAGATTTTCGCCTTCTTTTTAGAGGCTTTATTCATGTCTATTTACGTATACGCAGCTGATAAACTACCCCCATTTATGAGATTAGTCTCACTATTTTTCGTTATGCTTGGTGCCACGGCATCCGCCGTGCTTATTACATCAGCAAATACATGGATGAATACACCCGCAGGCTTTTCAATGGGGCCAGATGGATCAGTTTTTAACGTTGACCCTTGGAAAGCTTTCTTTAATCCAAGCTTTGGCACAAGTGCATTCCACGTTGTTATTACGGCCTATGCAGCTGGGGCAGCTGTCATTGCCTCTATCGCCGGATTTAAATTATTAAAGAAAAATGTAAGCAAACGTGAAATTGCTTACCATAAAAAAGGATTACTGTTAGGACTTGTCGTTACATTTATCACAGGCGCTACGATGTGGATTTCTGGACATGAATCCGCGATTGCCTTACATAAACACTCACCAGAAAAACTAGCATCTGCTGAAGCTTTGTTTGAAACGACATCACACGCACCTTTATCACTTGGTGGGGTTGTTGATCCTAATACACTTGAACTAAACTATGCACTCGAAATTCCGAACATGCTCAGCTTATTAGTAGGACTCGATCCTAGTACCGTAGTAAAAGGGCTAAATGAGTTTCCGCGAGAAACGTGGCCACCATTTTATACACATACCCTTTTCAACTTAATGGTTGGTGCCGCTACATTTACCTTTGCAGTCGCAGCTATTGCCCTCTTGTATTGGTACTTTGTTTATCGAAAAAAAGGAGCAGAATTACCGAAGTGGCTTCTTTGGGCTACTGCTGCGTGCGGACCAGTTATGATGCTCGGTATTGAGTTCGGATGGATTTTCAGTTGTAGCGGTCGCCAGCCATGGACCATTTATGGTATGCAACGTACGATGGATGCTTCTACACGTGCTGATTTCGTCGGTCCCTTATTTGTTCTATTCATCATTTTATATATCGGACTCGCTATTTTAACAGTCTTTGTACTACGAACATTCTTTAAGAAACATCCGTTAAAGAATGATTTACATCATCAAGGAGGCGATTCTCGTGCATGAGGAAAGCATTGCAATCATCATCTTATGGGCTCTTATTTTTGTTTATAGTATATTAGGGTCCATTGATTTTGGAGCTGGTTTTTGGGGCATGGTATACGCGAAACATCCGACGATTGCTGCTAAACTTGCGAATCGATACTTATCACCAACTTGGGAAGTAACCAATACATTTCTCGTCTTTGTTGTTGTCGCTTTCCTTGGTTTCTTTCCGAAAGCAGCCTTTACCCTTGCAACCGTTATGTTCGTACCCGTTATGCTAATTCTAGTACTCGTTGCAATTCGCAGTACATTTATGGTATTTGCTTACTCTCTGCCGAAATACCAACACCTTCTTCGTATTATTTCAGGTATTACAGGGCTCCTAATTCCAGCTCTATTAATTACCGTTTTACCCGTTACAGAAGGTGCTTACATTACAATGGTTGAAGGAAAAGAAGTACTCCTGTACGGAAAACTCCTTTCTAGCCCTGTTATTTATTGTTATATGCTCTTCGGACTAACTTCGGAACTATTTCTATCTTCTCTCTTTCTTGCTGATTTTGCGAGAGAGCAAGGTTCAGAAGATTCGTATAGAATTTATAGAAGAAATGCCATCATACTTGGTCCTGCAACGCTTATTACAGCTATTATTGCCCTTGTTGTAATGGACCCTGAAACACACTGGCTCATGCAAGGAATAATAAAACAATTCCCGTGGTTTACAGTTTCTATCGTTTTATTCGTTATCGGATACTCTTCTCTTTGGTGGACAAACAAGAAGTACAGCACACTTGGATTCCCTCGTATCGCCGTTTTAGCTGTCGTCGCTCAATATGCATTTGCAAGCTACGCTTATGGCGTCGCGCATTTACCGTATATTATTTATCCTGACGTAACTGTCTTTACAAGCTTTACGACACCTGAAACATTCTATGCACTGCTTATTCTATACGCAATTGGGATTGCAATTTTACTCCCAGGATTCATTTTTTTCTGGAATTTATTCTTAAAAGACCGCACATTTTTAAAGGAGAAATAATAAATTGAAACTATAATCAGTGGGGGTTTTGTTCATCCCCCACTGATTATTAGACTTCACCAATCGGGCGTTTACGGGCAGTCCCCACCGATCGGTGAGGGCTATTTAGAAATAAAAAGATACATGCAGGGCATTCATACTTAGAATGCCCTGCATTTGTTAGGCTTCTATCCTCCTGGTTATTTCACTACTAGTTATACTTGCCCTATAGCATAAAAAACACATATTCACTTCACTCCATTATCCGTCTAGTTCCTCTTATTTTTCACTGAATATACTACCAATATAACCTGAGACAAGATACATTTGTTCAAGGAAAAATAGAAAGGTAGGCAAATTATGAGTACTGAAATATGGATTACTATTATTGTATTCTTCTTAACGATGATTGTTGTCTTTTGGCGACCTCGTGGTTTAAATGAGGCGTGGCCGGCAGCAATTGGTGCTGGTATTATCCTGATTACTGGCCTTGTATCAAAACCAGACGTCATGGACATTATAAGTAAAATCGGAGGTGCCTCCATAACAATATTAGCGACCATCGTTATGGCGGTTATATTAGAAAGCTTCGGCTTCTTCCATTGGTCCGCAGCAAAACTTGCAAATCTAGCGAAAGGTTCTGGACGCCGCCTATACTGGTACATTCAATTACTATGTTTTCTTATGACGCTTTTATTTAATAACGACGGTAGCATTTTAATTACAACACCAATCTTAATTTTACTACTGAGAAACCTCCAATTAAAACCTCATCAACAAATCCCTTATTTATTAAGCGGTGCTTTAATTGCAACCGCATCTAGTGCACCAATCGGTGTAAGTAATATCGTAAACTTAATTGCCTTAAACATCGTCCATATGACTCTTTATATGCATACAGCTATGATGTTTGTACCTGCAACACTAGGACTATTGTTTATGTCATGGCTCATGTATACAGTTTTAAAGAAAAAACTTCCGAAAAGATTACCTGTTTCTTCATATGATATTGAAGAGATTTTCTTCACAAAGAACTTCCATCCACTTAAAGGAAAAAATTCTGTTGATACGAAACAAAAGCGTACAAGATTCATGTTAAAAGTATTAGGTTTCGTCTTCCTTATGCGCTGTCTTCTATTCGTTGCATCCTTCTTATCCATCCCAATCGAAATTGTTGCTGTACTCGGTTCACTCGTTCTTCTCATCTGGAGATGGTACTACTTACGAACAAACCCTGTCGATATTTTGAAAAAGACACCGTGGCACATTTTAATTTTCGCTTTCTCTATGTATGTAATTATTTACGGGCTTCACAACGCAGGATTAACAGCGGCACTTGTAAATTGGCTCGAGCCAGTTGTAAGTCAGCATCTACTCTATGCTAGCTTTGCAATGGGCGGACTCGTTTCCCTCCTCTCTAACGTCTTCAATAACCACCCTGCACTTATGATTGGTACAATCACATTAACAGAAATGGGACTAGATCCAGTCACATTAAAAACGATCTACCTTGCAAACATTATTGGTAGTGACATCGGTTCACTATTATTACCAATCGGTACGCTAGCTTCCCTCATTTGGATGTATATTCTGAAACAAAACAAAATTAAAGTGAAATGGAAAGATTATTTAAGCGTATCTCTCATCGTTATTCCTCTCACAACCGTCGTCACATTATTCCTCTTATACTATTGGGTACACTTATTCTTCGCCTTATAAAAAATAGAAGCCCCTTTTGCTACCGTCTTAGCAAAAGGGGCTTCTTCTATAATTAAGTTAGGTACTACAATGTGATCAATCAAGTAAAGAGGTGTAACGTGTTATTGGTATAAATGACTACCAGTGTCTTTAAATTCTTTCGCTTTCGCTTTCATACCTTTTTCAATTGCTTCTGTCGTTTCTAAATCATTTTCTTTCGCATATTCACGAATATCATGTGAAATTCTCATACTACAAAACTTCGGTCCACACATCGAACAGAAATGAGCTGTTTTCGCTCCTTCTGCTGGCAACGTTTCATCGTGATACTCCATCGCGCGCTCAGGATCTAAAGATAAATTAAATTGATCGCGCCAACGGAATTCAAAGCGTGCTTTTGAAAGTGCATCATCACGCTGATGGGCCGTTTTATGCCCTTTCGCAAGATCAGCTGCGTGCGCAGCGATTTTGTACGTAATAACACCTTCGCGAACATCATCTTTATTCGGTAAACCTAAATGTTCTTTCGGCGTTACATAACAAAGCATCGCCGTTCCAAACCATCCGATCATCGCAGCCCCAATCGCTGATGTAATATGGTCATATCCTGGTGCAATATCTGTCGTTAACGGCCCAAGTGTGTAGAACGGCGCGCCCTGACAAATATCAAGTTCTTTCTCCATATTTTCTTTAATTAAATGCATCGGTACATGCCCAGGTCCTTCAATCATAACTTGCACATCATGTTTCCAAGCAATTTTCGTTAATTCACCAAGTGTCTCAAGCTCTGAAAACTGCGCTTCATCATTTGCATCTGCAATGGAACCTGGACGTAATCCATCTCCAAGAGAGAACGAAACATCGTACTGCTTCATAATTTCACAAATCTCTTCAAAATGAGTATATAGGAAGTTTTCTTTATGATGGAATAAACACCATTGTGCCATAATTGAACCACCACGAGAAACGATACCTGTCGTACGCTTTGCAGTAATTGGAATGTAACGAAGTAATACACCAGCGTGAATCGTAAAGTAATCCACGCCTTGCTCCGCTTGCTCAATTAACGTGTCACGATACACTTCCCACGTTAAATCCTCTGCTATTCCATTTACCTTTTCAAGCGCTTGATAAATCGGCACTGTTCCAACTGGTACCGGAGCATTACGAATAATCCACTCACGCGTCGTATGAATATTTTTACCTGTAGATAAATCCATAATCGTATCTGCACCCCAGCGAGTCGCCCACGTCATCTTCTCTACTTCTTCTGCAATAGAAGAAGAGACAGCTGAGTTTCCGATATTCGCATTTACCTTCACATGGAAATTACGCCCGATAATCATCGGTTCTGCTTCCGGATGGTTAATATTCGCTGGCAAAATTGCACGACCTTCTGCAATCTCCTTACGAACAAACTCAGGCTCTACTCCTTCACGAATCGCAACATATTCCATCTCAGACGTAATAATACCATTACGCGCATAATGCATTTGCGTTACATTGGCACCTTGCTTCGCTCTAAGCGGCTGGCGATCCATTTGCGGGAAAACAGGTGTATGTTTCGAAGCCACTTTCACACCATCATCCTCTGGTTTCACTTCGCGCCCTTCGTATGCCTCTACATCCTCGCGCTCCATGATCCAAGAATGACGCGGCGTTGGAATCCCCTTTTCCAACTCCACTTTATACGCAGGATCTGTATAAGGACCGCTCGTATCATACACACGAATCGGCTTGTTTGGAACACCATTTGTATCGCTTTGTTCAATCTCACGCATCGGCACTTTCATACCCGCGCGTGGTCCATCCACATACACTTTCTTACTTCCTGGTAAACTCGACTTCAATTCAATTTGCTCAGCTGAAACAGATTGTTTCATCACCTTTGTTACCCCCCTGTTCGTGACAAGGACGAGATATGGCCAGCGCATGCCAAAATAAAAAGAGCCAGGTCCATAAAAAAATAAGGACCTGGCTCATAAAAGGCATCATTATGTAAAGCCGTTAACTTCCCTACGCTGGTACGAGCCAGATCAGGTCCAAAGGGTTAAGAAGTTCACGCGCTTCTCTCTCAGCCTACGCATACGTTAGGCACCCCTAGTTTATCACTGATTTAATTTTCAATACTTTCCCATCATACACGATAATCTGAAAAATGCAAAGGTTATTTCTTTTGTTGTTTACGGAATCATCCAAGTTAAATAATAAGCCTGTACATATGTCATAATCCCCACAATAATTACGAAGAATAAACTATGCTTCACTGTAAAGCGGAACAGATCTGATTCTTTCCCAGCAAGACCAACCGCCGCACAAGCGATTGCAATCGATTGCGGAGAAATCATTTTACCTGTTACACCGCCCGTTGTATTTGCTGCAACGAGAAGCACTTCAGATACACCGACTTGCTGCGCTGTAATTGCTTGTAAATTTGAGAATAGTGCGTTCGCTGACGTATCTGATCCTGTTAAGAATACGCCAATCCAACCTAGGAACGGTGAGAAGAACGGGAATAATCCGCCAGTTCCTGCTAGTGCTAATGCTAATGTAGAAGATAAACCAGAATAGTTTGCGATAAACGCAAATCCTAACACAAATCCGATTGATAGAATTGGCATCTTAAGTTCGTTTAACGTTTCTTTAAATGTGACTACTGCATCTTTCGCACTCATTTTCAAAATAAAGATAGAAATGATACAAGCAATTAAAATTGCTGTTCCCGTTGCTGATAATACGTCAAACTTCAAAATTGCCTCGTAAGGCGTCGGTTGATTTACAATCGGCTCTGCTTTCATTACTAAATTGTGTAAACCTGGGACTTCAAACTTAAATACAAGACTCTCTAATGCGCCGCCTGGAGCGAATAATGCTTTAAAGAAACTTTGGCTCCAAATGACTACCATCACAGTTAAAATAATAAACGGAGACCACGCTTTTACTACTTTTCCTACTGTTAGTTTCGGCATAGATGTTGATGTCGTTGTCGTTGCCGCGGCTACTTCACTATCCGCTTGTTTAGATTGATAAATCTCTTTCGGCTGCCAAACTTTTAAGAATAGCGACAAACTTACTAAACTTACAAGCGCTGACGTAATATCAGGAAGTTCTGGTCCTAAAAATGTCGCTGTAATGAACTGTGTAATTGCAAATGAGCTACCTGCTACAAATAACGCAGGCCATGTTTGTCTTACTCCTTTAAATCCATCCATTAAAAATACGATAAAGAACGGAACAAATAATGATAAGAATGGCAATTGATGTCCAGCCATTTGTCCAATTTTATGCGGATCAATACCTGTTACTTGTCCAGCAACCGTAATTGGAATGCCCATCGCTCCGAACGCTACCGGTGCAGTATTTGCGATTAAACAAAGACCTGCTGCATATAAAGGATTTAAGCCAAGACCTGCAAGAAGCGCTGCCGTGATTGCTACTGGTGCACCAAACCCTGCTGCCCCTTCCAAAAATGCGCCAAATGAAAAACCGATTAAAATAACGAGTAAACGATGATCGTTCGTAATTGATAATACTGACGCACGAATCACATCGAATTGACCTGTTCTCACAGAAATTTTATATAAAAATACCGACATAATGATAATCCAAGCAATTGGCCATAATCCGTATAAAAAACCGTATCCGGTCGCTGCCATTGCCATTGTGAATGGCATTTTATACGCGAATAACGCCACCAAAATTGTAAGTACAACTGTAATAAATCCTGCCACATACCCCTTCATGCGGAATACTGCTAAAGCTAAGAAAAAAAAGATGATTGGAATAAGTGCGACTGCTGCCGAAATCCAAATGTTACCGAACGGATCGTAAACTTGTGTCCATGTGTTCATTGTTCTCTCCCCCTAAAGAATCCCCTTTTAAATAGATATAACCTTATCAATAGACTATCAGGTCATCATACCTTTAAGTCTAAAAATAAAAACGCTCCGGAAAACGTTTTCAATAACTTCTTTTATACTTTATCATAACAATTTTTATTTAAAAAGATTTTTTTGAAAATTTCATTATTTAATGTAGAAATCTTACAAAAACGTCACGTTCTTGTAATGTTCATCGATAGGAAGCTTGCCAACATTATTGCATAATGAATGTATAACAACGGAAATTATTCATGAGGTGATACATATGAACGGAAACAAAATATTAGCTGCTTTATCATACTTTAGTGTACTATTCGCACCTATCTTATTCCCTATTATCGTATGGATTGTGGGCGATTCTGAAACAAAACCACATGCAAAACGTGCTCTATGGACACATATCATTCCAAGCATCGCTTCATTTATTGGATTAGTTATTCTAGGAATTATGGGCATCGGATCTGATCAACCAGACGTAACACTTGGAATTGGAGCAATCATCGTCTTATGTATTTGCGGAATCATTAGCTTATACTACTTCATTTGGAATATCGTAAAAGGTATTAAAGTACTGAAAGCTTAATTTTAAACAAACGTTTAATTAAAAAGGACACTTGCAAATTGCAAGTGTCCTTTATCCCGTAAACGCCCGATTGGTGTGGGCTAATAATCCGTAGGGGATGCCCCCCACTGATTAAAGTTTCACTTTATCTTCTGCGTTTTTTCTTTTTTCTCATCATTTTCTTTCGGCGCGTATTCACTTTATCCGCTATAATGTGGAGCGTACTTGCCACAACAATTCCCATTACGAACGTTACAATTTCAACCTCATGTTCCTTCGCAATTTCTATTAAATTCCCATCAAATGCTATTACATTTAATAGGAATAAAAATGGAGAAAATACGATTAACATGTATGCGATACGAATCACATCACCAAGTATAACCGTATGTGTAAAAAAGGAACGATGCGGCATCATCCTTTTATATGGATACCAAAATATACGCAGGAATCCCCATTTATTATACGCATTACTGTACGTATCTAAATCAGGTGTTAAAAATGAAGTACCTACTAAAAAGCCAATTGCAAAAGTTAATAAAAAATCAAAATTTGTTAATCCATACGAAAAAAGCAGAAACAAAACAACCGGAAGGGATATTAAGTTTATTTTCGTATGCGTTCTTCCTGATGGCATAATGCACTTCCTCGCTTACGTTCGCCCTGTCATCCTATGACAGTTCTCACCTATTGATCTAATTTCTGATCGATAAATGATGTGTCTATATCCGAACTAAACCATTCTGCCAATTTCACTCGCGCCTTATCTTTCACCTCTTCATTGACGTATAACGACACCTGTATTAACGCGGCCGTTAGCGCCCCTAAATCATCCGTATAACCAATTCCAGCAACGAAATCTGGGATAGCATCTATCGGTGTGATAAAATAAACAAGTGCTCCAATTACAATAATTTTCACTCGTTTTGGAACATCAGGTCTTTGTAAAACGTAAAACAATAATAAACTGGCATAAATAACCGACTGCCCCGCTTGCTTTGCAACATGTTTTACTTTCTTCCAAAACGCTTCAACTGAAAATTTTTGTTCCATGTGAAAGCCTCCCTATTTTTAAAAGAAATAAGCTACAATATGTTATCAGTAAAAGTTCATCAAAATTACACATAATCTATCAATGAATTTTTATTGTAACAAACAAACCAAAAAAGAACAAGTGTTCGTTAATTTTCACACACTTTCCTTCATATAATAGGTTTCTAGACAACCACTTACCCATCTTCATTTCTTATTTCTCAACCATGGAAATTTTCACTTTCACTTAACACTTTGTTCCATCTTTGTTATATTTTCTAGTTGACGGACATATAAACGAATGTTAAAGTTTTCACTGGTAGTGACAACTCACATACAAAAAATGTAAAATGTTATAGTGTTTCTCAGAAATGAATTTTGTTGTATAATACAGAAATGACGTTATGCTTATGAGCAACAAAAGAAACCAAAAGGGTATGCATAGTTATAGTCGTATATGGGTGAATATAGAACCTCTAATTATGGCAAAGAAAACTATGTATTTTTTATTTTAGCATTTTTCGCTCCAAAATCGACCAAGCCTGATAGAGAAAGGGTGGAAATGAATGAAAGAAACCTTGAAATCACAATTTCAAAATGTGCGTTTCACTTTATTCGTAGCTTTGACCGTATGGCTGAAGACCTACATTATTACACGCACAAGCTTTGATTTAAAACTTGAATCTTTCATGCAAGAATTCATTTTATTCATTAGTCCATTAGCAGCATCATTACTGTTTGTGGGACTTGCATTATTTGCAAAAGGAAAAAAACGTAACTATATAGCACTTGGAATTAACTTCATCTTAACGTTCATTCTTGTTGGTAACGTAATGTTCTACGGATTCTACAATGACTTCGTTACTTTACCAGTACTAGGACAAACGTCTAACTTTGGGAGCTTAGGTTCTAGTGTGAAAGAATTATTGAACTTCAAAATTATCCTTGCATTTGCGGATATTATCGTATTCTTCGTTCTATTGAAGAAGAAGAAAGATTTTGCACCGACAGAGCGTGTAGCACGTCCGATGCGTTCTTTATACTTCGTATCAACGGTTGCTATTTTCTGCGCAAACCTAGGACTTGCAGAAGCTGAGCGTCCAGAACTATTAACACGTTCATTCGACCGCGTTATGCTAGTTAAAAACTTAGGACTATATGTACACCAAGTATATGATCTTGGCTTACAAGCAAAATCAAGTTCACAAAAAGCGTTTGCTGATAGTAGTAAATTGCAAGAAGCAGAAAACTATGTAAAAACAACACAAAGTAAACCAGATCCAAATATGTTTGGTACTGCAAAAGGGAAAAACGTAATTGTTGTCTCTCTTGAATCATTACAAACATTCTTAATTGGTGCACAAGTTAACGGACAAGAAGTTACACCATTCTTAAACCAATTTGCGAAAGAAAGTTATTACTTCGATAACTTCTTCCATCAAACTGGGCAAGGTAAAACATCTGATGCTGAATTCTTAGTAGATACTTCACTATATCCACTAGACCGCGGTGCTGTATTCTTCACACACGGTAACAACGAATATACAGCAACTCCAGAAATTTTACGTCAGCAAGGGTATCACACATCGGTATTCCACGCAAACAACGCAACATTCTGGAACCGTAACATTATGTATCCGGCACTTGGTTATGATCGTTACTACAACGAGCTTGACTACAAGATTACGCCAGAAACAAAATTAAACTGGGGATTAAAAGATATCGAATACTTCGATCAATCTATTGATATGTTAAAAGAAGTGAAGCAACCATTCTATACTCGCTTCCTTACTTTAACAAACCATTACCCATTCACTTATGATGACAGTACGAAATTAATCGATGAATACAATTCTGGTGATGGCGTATTTGATCGCTACATGGTAACTGCTCGTTATTTAGACGAAGCAATGAAACACTTTGTTGAACGTCTAAAAGCAGAAGGTATTTATGACAACTCAGTTATCGTATTCTACGGTGACCACTACGGTATTTCTGAAAACCATAACCGTGCAATGGCACAGTTCTTAGGAAAAGAAGAAATTACTACATTTGACCATATGAACTTACAAAAAACACCGATGTTTATTCACGTTCCAGGTCAAAAAGAAGGTAAAACAATTTCAAAACCAACTGGTGAAATTGATATTAAACCAACTATTCTAAACTTACTTGGTGTAGATTCTACGGATCAAATTCAATTTGGTCACGACGTATTCTCACCAGACAATAAAGGATTCGTTGTTCTTCGTGACGGTAGCTTCGTTACAGATAAGTACATGTACACGAACAGTACATTCTACGACCGTAACACAGGTGAAGTTGTACAATTACCGAAAGAAGAATCTCAACCACTAATTGATCGTGCACAAAATGAATTGAACATGTCTGACAAAATCATTGAAGGCGACTTACTTCGCTTCTCTGACAGTAACAAAATCAAAACTGGTGAAGTAAAAACAGCTATTAAAGAAGAAAAGAAGAGCGCTGAGTAATCTCAGCCTCTTTTTTATATTCCTCTCTCTCGCCTCTTATATTCATTAACTTTAAAATTACATAAACTTTACCAAAGGTTCACATAGAATTAATGAAACATCTCTATAATAAAATATATAAACGAGGTTCTACATATTTCTTATCTCTCATCTTAAATAAGATCCCTTAAAGAGATGTGTAAATCTTTTGTTTCTACTTTCTTATAATTGTCTTTCAACATGTTTTGTTTCCATACACAAAACATTCAATAAGACGATGTCCCTATGAAAGATAGCTACCCTCCTTGTGCAGCATTCCATACGAATGTTGCTTTTTTTTATTAAAAAGCAGGATTCTCATTTCTTATTTTCGAATTTGTATATACGAAATACTGTAAATCATCTCTACTTCTCTATGATTTATAAATACATATACGTCATATGTAGAGAATTCCTTACATAAAAATTATTATAGTGATTTTGATTCCAAATGAATTAAAGTTTCACGTTACTTATGTACTTACGAAAGGATGGGACGGAAATTGACATACGAAAGATTTGTACTTTGGAATGATGAGGTTATTGATACAACGAAACATAGAACGTACATAGAACTTGAAGAGAGAGGCTTACAGTTTGGAGATGGTGTCTATGAGGTCATTCGCCTATATAAAGGAAACTTCCACCTATTAGATCCGCACATAACAAGATTATATCGCTCCATGGAAGAAGTAGAATTATCACTTCCTTTCTCAAAAGCTGAACTCATCACCTTACTTTACAAATTAATTGAACGAAATCATTTCCACGAAGATGGCACAATTTATTTACAAGTATCTCGCGGTGTACAAGCTCGTACCCATGCATTCTCATATGACATTCCTCCGACAATTTATGCCTATATTACAAAGAAAGAAAGACCGGCTTTATGGATTGAATATGGTATACGTGCTATATCAGAACCAGATACTCGCTGGCTACGCTGTGACATCAAATCATTAAATTTATTACCAAATGTATTAGCTGCTACGAAAGCTGAACGAAAAGGTTGTAAAGAAGCACTTTTCGTACGAAATGGCATTGTAACTGAGGGAAGCTGTTCTAATTTCTTTTTAATCAAAAACGGAACTCTTTACACACATCCAGCCAATCACCTTATTTTAAACGGCATTATTCGTCAATATGTCCTTTCTTTAGCGAAAACCCTTCAGATTCCTGTACAAGAAGAACTTTTCAGTGTTCGTGACGTTTATCAAGCTGATGAATGCTTTTTCACAGGAACGACGATTGAAATTTTACCGATGACTCACCTTGATGGAACGGCAATACAAGATGGTCAAGTTGGTCCTATCACAAAAACGCTACAAAGATCCTTTTCTCAAAGCTTGTTACAATCCAACATGTCATCTTCTTAAACACGAATAATCCCTATCCTTTCTACATTCAATATATGTATTTAATTGGAAATCAAGGTGTAGATTTATGCCTTGATTTTTTCTTGTAATCTTTTTGTCATATTCAGATTCCCGCATAAGTCTTGACAGTAATCGACATGCTCTTTAGAATTTTTAACAGTTGGTAAATATTTCTTCACTACATTACAGACAGAAAGGAATCGACAAACTATGAAAAAATACCTTGCCGGTCTTGCGGCAGTGTCTGTAGCAGGAGGAGCAGCACCTACACTTGATAGCGTTCAAGCTGCCCCTGAACAAAACGCACAAAAAGCTGCTACACAAACTGTCCAAGCTTCCGCATCAAACAGTTCATCTTATACAGTAAATGCTGACGTATTACACGTTCGTGCAGGATCAAGTACCTCTCACGACATCATCTCTCGCGTTTATAATGGTCAATCATTAAACGTAATTGGAGAAGAAAATGGTTGGTTCAAAATTAACCATAATGGGAAAACAGGTTATGTTAGTGGTGAATTTGTATCAAAAAATGAGGAAAAAACAAATAACAATGTAAGTACAGGTGGAAAAAATAAAGTTACTGCCGATGTATTACGTGTACGTACAGCTCCTAACACTTCTAGTGCTATTTCAGGCCGTGTGTATGAAGGACAAACTTTAAACGTTATCGGTCAAGAAAATGGTTGGGTAAAAATCAAACATAACGGACAAGTAGGTTATGTGAGTGGCGAATTTGTATCTGGCGTTTCTTCAAATGGGGGCTCTACAAACAATAACGACCAAACAAATGTACAACCAGCAAGCGGAAACTATACAGTAAACGTATCTTCCCTTCGCGTTCGTACAGGTCCTAGCACTTCTCATACAACTATAGGTTCTGTTAAGAAAGGACAAGTAGTACAAGTTGTAGGCGAAGTTCAAGATTGGTTCAAAATCAATTATGCAGGACAAACAGCTTACTTAAGCAAAGACTACGTAACAAAAGGCGGTTCTAACGAAAACGCCACGCAAGGTAACAACCAAGAACAAAACAATAATGTAACTGTTCAAACTGGTGGTACTTACGTTGTTAACGCAACATCTCTACGTGTTCGTACGGGCCCTGCTGCTTATCATAGTGTAATTGGCGGCGTGTTAAACGGTACTACTTTAAACGTAGTTGGATCTGAAAACGGCTGGTTTAAAGTGAACTACCAAGGAAAAACAGGCTATGTTAGTAGCGAGTTTGTAAAATTCGTTAAAGGTGGCACTGCTACTCCTGAACAACCTAGCCAAACAATCGGTGACTACTACATTAATGCTGCTGCACTGAATGTACGTAGCGGTGAAGGGACAAATTATAGAATCATAGGCGCACTTCCACAAGGACAGAAGGTTCAAGTAATCTCTGAAAACTCTGGATGGAGCAAAATTAACTACAACGGTCAAACTGGTTACATCGGAACACGTTTCCTATCTAAAACACCAGTTGGCGGTGCAGTAGATAATAAGCCTAACGACAACCAAAATAACAACCAAAACAATAACAACAATAATAATACAAACAATAATAGCGGTGACAGTTCTTCTCTACTTGCATACGCGAAATCTATGCAAGGCGTACCATACGTTTGGGGCGGTACTTCTGCTAACGGTGTTGACTGCAGTGGTTACATCTACCACGTATATAAGAAATTTGGTCATAACATTAGCCGCCAAAGTGTTGCAGGATATTGGAGTAGCTTACCACAAACTTCAAATCCACAGCCAGGTGACTTAATTTATTTCAAAGACACTTATAAAGCCGGTCCTTCTCACATGGGTATCTACCTTGGGGGCGGATCATTTATCCAATCTGGAGATAAAGGTGTCGCAATCGCTTCATTAAGTAACTCTTATTGGAGCAAGCATTTCTTAGGTTATACGAAAGCACCTTAAGTTATAGTTTCAGAGCCTTCTAGTTTACTAGAAGGCTCTTTTTTTGAAGGACTCAATATAAAGTGAAACTTTAATCAGTGGGTGTTTTGTCCATCCCCCACTGATTATTAGCCTTCACCAATTGGGCGTTTACGTGCTAAATCTCCCTCCATGCTCTCTCTACGGCAAAAATTATGCGTTCATTCTCCTATTTCATACACTATATTCCATAAAATTTTTTCGAAACGTATCACAATGCATATATTTCCACAAAAAAACATAACCTATTTCATGTCAATTCATTTTATATGTGTTTTTTCAAAGAATTTTCTTTTTATTTAAACTTTTCGTTAGACGTTTGACCTCCGATGTCCATTATGATAAGTTACTTAAGATGTTATATTCGCAAAAGTATAGACAACTGGTTTATACACTTTTTTTACTATGAGGAAGGAGCATACACTGCATGAATCTTTTATGGGGAATTGGCGGCGTGATTGGAGTATTAGCAATTGCTTTCTTACTATCTTCCAACCGCAAAGCTATTAATTGGCGCACAATTTTAATCGCGCTAGCATTACAAATGTCATTTTCATTTATCGTATTACGATGGGATGCTGGAAAAGCAGTTTTAAAATACGCTGCTGACGGCGTTCAAGGATTAATTAATTTTTCTTACGAGGGAATTAGGTTCGTTGCTGGGGATTTAGTCAACGCAAAAGGCCCTTGGGGATTTATCTTCGTGATTCAAGCACTACTTCCAATTGTATTTATTAGTTCATTAGTAGCAATCTTATATCATTTCGGTATTATGCAGAAATTCGTTAGTATCATTGGTGGTGCACTAAGTAAACTTCTTGGAACTTCGAAAGCAGAAAGCTTAAACTCAGTAACAACTGTATTTTTAGGACAAACTGAAGCTCCAATCTTAATCAAACCTTACTTAGCACGCTTAACTAACAGTGAATTCTTCACTATTATGGTAAGTGGTATGACAGCTGTTGCCGGATCAGTTCTTGTCGGTTATGCCGCAATGGGAATTCCGTTAGAACACTTATTAGCAGCAGCAATTATGGCAGCTCCATCAAGTTTATTAATTGCAAAAATAATTATGCCAGAAACAGAAAAAGTAGATAATAACGTTGAACTTTCTACAGAACGTGAAGACGCAAACGTTATTGATGCAGCTGCACGTGGTGCATCTGAAGGTATGCAACTTGTTATTAACGTAGCGGCAATGTTAATGGCTTTCATCGCATTAATCGCTTTATTAAATGGCCTATTAGGATGGGTTGGTTCTTGGTTCGATATTAAACTTAGCCTTGATTTAATCTTCGGTTACTTACTATCACCATTTGCGATCTTAATCGGGGTTTCTCCAAACGAAGCTATACAAGCAGCAAGCTTTATCGGTCAAAAACTTGCAATCAACGAATTCGTTGCATACGCAAACTTAGGACCACACATGGCAGATTTCTCTGCAAAAACAAATCTAATTTTAACATTTGCAATCTGTGGTTTTGCAAACTTCTCTTCTATCGCAATTCAATTAGGTGTAACAGGAACTTTAGCTCCCACTCGCCGTAAACAAATTGCACAATTAGGGATTAAAGCAGTTATCGCTGGTACACTAGCGAATTTCTTAAACGCAGCAGTTGCAGGTATGATGTTCCTATAATTTCATGTAAAATCTCCTCTTTTAAAGAGGAGATTTTTTTATATACTACAAATATAATTTTTACATACATCAAATACTTATATCTAGATGTATAGACAATGCGTTGCAATAATTAGTATATATCTCTATTTATTTTTTCTTGTAAAAAAGAGGGATACTATTTGATGTCGCACGCTTAAAAAGAATTCTAGCTACATAGTCCATTTCTGAATAGTTGCGCATACTACAAATATCCCACGCGAATTATCTTTAAGGAGGCAAGTTTCGTGAAAGATAAATCCTATAAAATCCTTTCTATGTGGATTTTACAAATTGTATTTTATTTTACTACTGTACATGTGACGAAATATGAGCACACGCTCATTTTTACAATTATATATGTCATCATAAATGTACTATTTCTATTTTTAACTGATAAAATCGCATTTGTTTTCTTCATATTGGGAACCATTATTTCGGTATTCTATTTGTTCTACCAAGCATGGCTTTACTTATGGAGTACATCAGATCAATGGGAATATATTATTACTCACTTCCTGATGGCAGCAAATTTCTTCATTGTATACATCTCAACCCATCTATTAAAAAAGGTTATACATGAAAATAAAGAGTTAACTGAACGTGTGAGAACATTAGAACAATATATTGGAGAGTCAAAATTATTAACAAGACAAGAATTCGAGAGACGCCAAGCCTTATTAACAACTGCAATGGACCGTCGTAATGAAACAGGCTTTATTATTTACTTTGACTTAACTTCCTTTAGTAAATATACGAAGGAAAGTGTTATGGACCGTGTAGCTTCATTATTAGTTGAGACTGTAAGAACTGATTTTGACCTTGCCGCTGAATACGACAATAGTACATTAGTCATTTTATTACAAAACACAAATGAAGCTGGTGCTGATATAGTAATAAACCGTCTACAGCCAAAAATGGAAAAATGGCTCTCAGCTGAGGCAATTCAAGACATTAAAATTACACGAGAACAAATCGCTACAAAAGGACCTACAGTATTATGATGACACTCGTTATACTTCTTTTATTCCTTCTGTTTTGCGTACTCGTATTTTGGATCAGCATCACATTTTCAATTAAATACGTACTTATTTTTACAGCCTTTCTATTCTCTGGCTTACTCGTTTACTACTCTTTCTTAACACTTGCAGGCTTAGTTCACCGAAATAGTAAACGAAAAGATCGTACACTAGAACATTATCCAAGCGTCGATATTTTAATACCTGCCCATAATGAAGGGGTCGTTATTAAAGATACTTTAGAAGCGATGGCGAAGATTGAATATCCAGGAAAACTAACTGTTTATTTATTAAACGATAACTCTCAAGATGAAACACCTGAAATCGGTGATGATTTTGACAAAGCTTATGCTCATATTCGTCACATTCGTGTACCGCCTGGTGAACCAAAAGGGAAATCACGTGTATTAAACTATGGCCTGAGTATTTCGGATGGTGAATATTTCTGTGTTTATGATGCAGATAACCAGCCTGAGCCACATGCTTTACGCATGCTTGTAGAACATGCTGAAACAATCCAGGATGCTGTTGGGGCTGTTGGACATGTTCGTACTGTAAATGAAAAAAGAAACTGGCTAACGCGAATGATTTCATTAGAATTTCAAATCTTCCAGCTCCTTATGCAATCTGGACGTTGGTTACTATTCCAAACCGGTTCACTGACAGGAACAAACATGCTTCTTCGTCGCTCTGCGTTAGAAGAACTTGGCGGTTATGACCCTTATGCAATTGCAGAAGATGCTGAATTAACATTACGAATTACACAAAAAGGCTACCTCCTACCAATCGTTCCGGAATCGATTACATGGGAGCAAGAACCAGAGCATTTAAAAATTCTTATTAAGCAACGTACACGTTGGCTCCAAGGGAATTTGTACATTTTAGAAAAAATGTTCTCGTCATTAAGTTTCTTTAAAGGAAAACTTCTCGTCCATTCCTTACAGCAAGCTTTAGTGTATGTCGTATTTTGGCTTTTCCTAATCATTTCGAATGTTTGGTTCGTAATTGGGTTACTTGGGATATTCCAGATTCAATATAGTATTCCACTACTATTTATGTGGTACGTCGCATATATTACATATGTTTCGCAATTATTTAGTGCACAAAGTGTCGAACGAACCTTTACACCGACTAATATTTTCATTAGTGTCATCATGTACTTTACGTACGCACAGCTCTTTACGTACTTATTCATTCGTAGCTTAATCTTATACTTACGTGCAAAGAGTAAGAAACAAGTCATCGGCTGGGATAAAACGGTTCGATTCAAAAAAGATAAATAATAAGCGCATCTCCCGCTTATTATTATTTTGTAAAATAAAAACAAGCACAGAGCGCCGTAAGCTCTGTGCTTATTTATTGCCGTATAAATTTATATATCAGACAATACCCCTTAGCTGAAAGTAATTTCACGTCCATCCCCCAACGAACGATCGACCTTCATTTATATACGAAAAAGTGATTGCTATTTTTGTAGAACCAATTGCTTCTCTTGCTGTTCTTTGCGCGTTTCAGTCTTAGGTTCCGTGCTTTCTTGGACACTACGATGTGCCACACGTTTCAAACAAATATGCTTCCACTTTCTTTCGTAACGTTTCATTATTCTAGATGTCCCCCTTGAATGCGATTTAAAACTATTTGAAATCGCTTACAGGAAATAATATAGCACATATAAATAAACGTGACAACACATTTCCGACAAATTTTTGTCAAAAATACGAATTGAATTCGTAAAATATCGAATGTTGTCGAAATATAGTGTTTTTCCTTTATATAAAAGGCATACTACTTATATAGTAATGTGTTTTATTTCCCTTATTTGTATGTAAAATCCCTTCTATAATAAAAAAGGGCTGATATAAAATCAGCCCTTTTCCTTCTATTATTTATGTTGTTTCGTACGCCCTTCTTTTTGCAACTCTTTAAATAGTGCTGCAATCATAAAGAAAATAACAAATACAAATGGGAATGCCGCAATAATCGACGCAGTTTGCAGTGCCTCTAATCCACCGACATACAATAAGGTCGAAGCTATCGCTGCTAGAATAATACCCCAAACCATTTTGATGCGATTTGGTGGGTTTAAACTACCATGTGTCGTTAACATCCCTAGAACAAACGTAGCAGAATCTGCTGATGTAATAAAGAATGTTGAAATAAGTAAAATAGCTAGGACAGATAAAGCCGGCCCCACGCCACCCATTTGGTCTAACATAGCAAACAATCCTACTTCTGTGCCCATTTCTTTAATTTGGTCATATACATTCGCCCCGTCGAACAATTCCATGTGAATACCTGTTCCTCCAAAAACAGAGAACCACAGTGCACCGATTATTGTTGGTACGAGTAACACACCGATAACAAACTCACGAATTGTACGTCCGCGTGATACACGAGCAATAAATGTACCTACGAATGGTGACCAAGCAATCCACCATGCCCAGTAGAAAATTGTCCATGACTGAATCCATTGATTTCCGTCTTCATTTAATGGACTTAATCGGAAACTCATGCTTGGCAATTCTTGAATGTATGAACCAATTGTTGAAGTAAAGTAATTCATAATAAAGTTTGTTGGGCCTGCAAATAATACAATTATCATAAGTGCAAACGCTAAAATAATATTCGTATTACTTAAATATTTAATTCCTTTATCGAGCCCTGTTTGTGCAGATAACATATAAAGAACTGTTACAATTCCGATAATTACTAACTGTGTCGTTAATGAGTTGGGAATGGATGTTAAATAACTAACACCACCTGCAATTTGCTTCGCCCCAAGTCCTAATGATGTCGCCACACCAAATACTGTCGCAAATACAGCTAGAACATCAAACATACGGGCAATACGGCCATGTTCACCGCCCTTAAATAGCGGACCCACTGTCGCACTAATTGTACTTGCCCTTCCTTTTCTAAATGTAAAATACGCGATACATAATGCTACAAGTGCATATAATCCCCACGGATGTAATCCCCAATGGAAAAATGAAAAACGAAGTGCAAGACGTGCACTCTCTTCAGTTGCACCCTCTCCAAACGGCGGTGTGTATAAATGATTCAACGGTTCTGCAACGCCCCAGAAAACCAAACCGATTCCCATGCCGGCACTAAATAACATAGCAAACCATGTCATATAACTATAATCCGGTTCATCATCATCTTTACCTAAACGAATCGAACCGTACTTAGAAACAATTAAGAAAATAGCAATTCCTAAGAAAATAGAAACGGAAATAATATAGAACCAACCAAACTTACTAACTAACGCAGCTTGAATTGCAGTCGTTACATTTCCTAAGCTACCTTTTCCAATAATAGATTCGGGAATAACCCCCCAAATTGTAAATACAATACATAATGTTAATGAGATAATAAATGTTTTCGTTAGTTTCCTCATCAAATCCCCCTTCGTATGTTTCATTTCTTGTAAATGACATAAATTCCGATATGTTAAATCGGATAGAAAACTATAGTTTTGCGGTGATTTTCTTTCGGCTCTCTTAGTTTTGCCTTCACCAATTAGAATTCTTATGGACAGCCTTACCTTCCGTATAACCTTTTCACTCTGCAAGAGCTATAAGATAGGAATACTACTGTCAAATTGTGTGAGAAAAATGCGGATGGGAAGAGATTTTCCCCAAAAAGGATGTGCTACAGATGTAAAAAAGGGCAGATTTGTTCTTTACAACCCTTTCTTCTTGTAACAATTATGCGGTTTTTGTGCTAGTATATAGCGCATGTTTATAACTTCACAAACGAGATGTTTATGTTTATATAACTATATTACCCATAAAACGGTAAAATACTCAAGGAGTGTAACTGTATAGTAATCATTACGTAACACTCCTGTAATATTTTTATTTACGCCGAAAAAAATATATTGCATTAAATATTTTGAATATAACTAGAAACCTAATAATGATATGGAATGAAAAACGCTTCTCTCTAATTCTAGCTATATTACAAAGTGTTAACGACTTATTACGAATGGTTTGTAATTGTGTGTTTTCCCCAAATCCGAAAAAATCTGTTGCTATAATGAGGACACGAAAACAAACGCAATGGAGGCTATCATGAAAAAATTAATTGGTATAGCAACAGCAGCAGTTTTTGGTCTTGGGATTTTCACATCATCTGCTAGCGCAGAAACTGTTGTAACAACAGACGTACTAAACGTACGAGAAAACCCTACTACGGAATCAAAAGTTGTCGGTAAATTACTAAATGGTTATAAATTAGATGTTCTAAATACAGAAAACGGATGGTCAAAAATCAAATTAGATGGTAAAGACGCATTCGTAAGTACAGAGTTTACAAAAAGCTCTTACTATGTAACAGCTAACGTATTAAATGTACGTGCTGAAGCGAACACAAACTCAGAAATTCTTGGAACGCTTAAGAAAGACGATATGATCGAAACAACGAACCAAGTACAAAATGAGTGGTTACAATTTGAATATAACGGGAAAACGGCTTATGTTCATGTTCCTTTCTTAACAGGTACAGCACCTGTTATTGAGAAACAAGAAACGCCTGCTCCTGCTAAAGCTGCAGCACCCGCTCAAACTCAAGCACCTGCACCAGTAAAAACAGCTGCTAAGCCTGCGGTGAAAGCTGCTCAAACTAGCGAGCCTTCTGGTGGTCGTGAGTTAACAGTTGAAGCTACAGCATATACAGCTCATCCGAGCGAAAACGGTGGCACATACGGCGGCCGTGTACTAACTGCAATGGGTCATGACCTAACAGCGAACCCAAACATGAAAATGATCGCTGTTGACCCGAAAGTAATCCCATTAGGATCTAAAGTATGGGTAGAAGGTTATGGAGAAGCAATCGCTGGAGATACTGGCGGTGCAATTAAAGGTAACCGTATCGACATTCTACTTGGATCAGATAGCGCTGCTCAAAAATGGGGACGCAAAACTGTTAAAGTGAAAATTTTAAAATAACCAATGACTGCTAAATTACAGCCGGTTCTCTTTATTGAGAGCTGGCTTTTATTTTTTATATAATACATATAAGGAGGTGACGTCCATGAATTTACAAGCAAAGGTAGACTGGGTCGGTACACCAAAACCGTACATATATAAAGATGATGTAACATATGATGCAATCGCAATTGACTTCTCACTCGCAAATGATGACAATCGCTATAAATTAATTGTGCTCAGCCATGAAGAAAATACACATTACAAAATCGTACAATATGGAATAAAACCAGGTTCCCAAAAGCCCTTTCCTATCGACATTCCATTCAAGCAAGGAATGCTACCGCTCATAGAACAAATATTAAATGATCCATATGTACAAGCGATATTAAAGCAAACACATTCCTAATTACAAAGAAAGACTATCTCCATTACAAGAGATAGTCTTTCCTATATTAACGAGTCGGACCAGATATTTCCTCTGATTTCAGCGTGTTATTTGCTCCAAGAGAATGGTACAATATCTTGCCATTTCCATTAACCGTAACGATATGTTCATTATTAAAACTTTTGAACTTAACAGAGCCATCACCGTAACGAATATGATACTCTTCATATGTCGTTACTTTATATTTCGTTTCACTTTGACGTTCTACATTACGAATATCCATCGTTAATAAATCTTCTGTAATTCCTTTTTTGTGTAGATATTGTAAGTATTCACGGTCCTCTTTATACGATTTCCCGCTCTTATCATAATCATTTTCAATTAAGCTAAAATCATTTAATGAAATTGCACGCACGTTATTATAAATATGATTTCGTACAAATTCACCAACTGCCGAGTTTGACGTTTCTTTCGGGAACTTTAAATAATATGTGCTTTGGTCTCCAACTTTGATGCTTTCAGATTTAATGATACCAAAATCAGCATTTTTCTCTAAATGTACTTCAACAGTTTCATCTGTCGGTACAGGACCAAGTTTATAGCTACCGTAACTTAATTTCCCACGTTTTTTACCGTTCACAAAAACAGTTGCGTCGCTTTCATCGGAAGAAATGGTTACATAATTTCCTTCAAGTGACAAATTCACTTCTACTGTCCCATTCTTTTCGTCTGCTAAATCTACTTCTTTTTCTGTCTCTAATTCAGCAAGTTCTGTCTTCGCCTTCGCCTTTACAACATAAGCACCTGGGAAGTATGGACCTAATTCTTTCGAGGTTTTATCACTAGAAAACTCTGTTTCTTTTTTATCATTCACATATATTTCAGCATTCTTTGCAGTTGTGCTAACACTCATGTAATAAGATTTCATGCTGAACTTATACTTCGGATATAAGAACCACTCTTTCCCGTCTTCTATAATTTGCCCATCTTTAAACGATGCTTTATCACTTGCTAACTTTTGATTTACTGTCTCTTTTTGTAAATAAGACAGTAATGCTTTATTGTACGAAGGATTATCCTTTAAATAACGTATGTACGCTTTAATATCTTCTGTCTTCACCTTTAAGCTTGGATCGTCTACTTTCAAAAACTCATCGATTGCATTCACATCTTTCTTTTGAAATGCTTCGATCATTGCATTTACTTGCTTTTCCTTCGAAAACTTGCTTGCACCGAATTTATATGCGCCAAACAAAATAGCAAAAACAATGACAAAACCTATAAGTAAAAACATGTTTTGCTTACTTTTCACTGGCTTTGTTTCTCTCTGCATTTCTGAACGAGAAGAAGCTGTTTGATCAGCAATTTCTTCTACTTTACTTCCACACTCAGGACAAAAGTTCAAATGGTCTGCGACCTGCTTTTTACAAGTTCCACAAAACTTCAATATGCTCTCCCCCTATTTCTTAGCTAATTTCATTCCAGTGAACGCCGCTACATATGTCACAATAAAACTAAACAAAGTTAAATATATAAATGAATTTTGCATAGATAGCACCGTGCCACTTGCCTCGAATACATTCATTACATTTCCAGACACATCAATTCGAAACTTAGAAATTATGTTCATTACAATCATCATAATTGTGTAAGAGCCACTACATACCGCTAGTGTAATATACATATTAGTAGTCGGTAATTCTGCTAATTTTCTACCTGCTCTAAACATAAGGAATAACGGAATCACAAGTAACAATAAACCATAATGGAATCCGCCATTTACTTCATCAACCTCAGCGATATCTTCCTGTGTTCCTCCTTGTGCAATCACTATATCTTTCATCCCAACTCCATTTACAGAAATGCCCGATACGAATGAAAATGCTAATTTGTTATCAACTGATTTCTTACTAATTCTTTTAAACTCATGATCAAATGCTGGACTTGATACTTCTAACGGAGAGAAATGAGCCATACTCCATAATTGAGGTGTTAATTCTAGTACTAATAATGCACCTTGCGTTTTTGAAGCTTCTATTCCTTTTAATGGTTCAACACTGTCTTCGTTACTTACTAATGCCATAGCTACAACGCACATTACTAACGCTGTCACTAAAAGTCCTTTTATCATAGATGAAATCCCATAATAAATAGCTGCTCCATATGGCATTAACTCTTGAAACGCTGCTGCCATATTATTTTTGCTTGTATGAACAATAAATCCTACTAAAGTGAATAACGTTCCACATACAAAACCACTTAGGAAACTCTTTACAGCCGAATAACCAACTGTTATCTTGCCTGCATCTGAGAATGGAATTATAAAAGATTGTGCTGCTACAAAGCTTATAATAAGTAAAAAGATCCCATATATAATACCGACTGTTGCTGCTACAAAGATTTGATCCTTAATCGTCTTCGCAACACGTTGTTTTCCTAACCATATTCCTGTACCAGCCAAAATAATGAATGGAACAATTAATAATAAAACGAATGGCGTATGCCAAGATAAAGATAACATCAATCCACTATCATCACCGGCTGTAAAACCAAGCAAATGATAATTTAATAAGGTAGAAGTTGCGCTTGCATAAAATCTTGGTAGCATTTCCAGTTCTTTCGTAAGATTGCTAAACATCTCACTTAATATAGGAGCAAATAATAAACTTCCAATCCAACCGGCAACTAACATGAGAACACTTGCAATAGCCCCACCAATAAAGCCTGTTTTTAAAACTGCTTTATCTACTGTAAATGCAACTTTCGGAGCACTACCCATCGTAGGTAACTTTACAATTTGTTCTTTTTCCTTAACAACAAATAAAGAATGCCCACACTTTTGACAATATAAATTTTGCTGAGCATTTTCATTACCGCAACCTCTGCAATATTTAGCAGTATCTCGATCTAATGTTACTGTATCTACTGCCCCCGCAATCTCCATACTTCCTTCATTAGGACAATAATTCACTTCTTCACCATGTTGTTTTCCGCACGTACGACAATACATCTTATTCACTCCCTACTTTGCTTAATTCCACAAACCGGGCAGTAAGTAGCGTTTTTATCAATATACTCATTACATCTAATACAATTTTCCTGTTCACTATTACTTTCTACCGCTAACATCGGGTTAGGGTTTCCACATGAACCACAGAACCTATCATTTATTGATAAAGGCCCACCACATTCACAAGTAGCTTTCTCGCCTTGTTGTTTTTGCAATTCAACGATGCGTTTTCTCGCTTGATAAATAGCAACATCAAACTCTTGAATTGGAGAAATCATTTCTTTTAAACTCGCTTCATTTACTCCATTTCCTCTTAGTTGAACATATACCTGTTGTCCAAGTTCTAATAAAACTCCTGCTTTTTTCTGCATTTGCACTTGTATTCCTTTTTTCAATTGGGCAATTTCTTGTGCAATTTGCAACTTCTGCTTTCCTTGTTCTATTCCCTCTTGTAACTTATTCATTCCACTACCTAATTTCGTCTGTAAATCTGACAAGTTGACTCTCTCTCTATAAATATATGGTAATATACAAAATTAACTTTATATATATTACCATGATTTTCTAATTGTGTAATTAGAATTTCATTTTTTCTGTTTTGAGCATTTTTTGTTTATAATGGTAAAGGAAAGAAATCTGTGTACGGAGGAATATTATGCTGCAACACTCAATTACGAAAGATGAAATTATGATGATTGCGAATGAGTTCGTTCAAGGGCTTGATCCGCAGCAAGTTGCTGATCAGGAGCATGTCGCTACAGCTCGGCACCTATATCGTAGTGGTGTTGTCTATAACGTTGACTTTGATGGCTATACGCTATCAGGAACTGTAGATGCTGAAGGCAGTGTATATAGCGTTCACATCCCGATTCGTAATGTCGCTGAAAGCTATTGCGATTGCTTCGCGCCAACGCAATGTGAGCACATGCTTGCTGTGTTACTATCTGCAGCTTCAAGTTTTGGGCAGGTAGGAGATGTATTAACTTTATTTAAAAATAATACGAAACCTTCTCTTCCTCCTATTCGAACTGCACGACAAGTATTGCAATCATCAGCTTTTGAAGAAATGGATTACAAAAGTTGGTACACGTACTTTGAAAATGAATTTGAATCATTTAAAAAAGAACAAGCTCGGCTCACTTATAAACAAATGTATTTTCTTATGAGTCTTTTTACAGACTTCTATACAAAATTAGAACGGAAAGCTCCGCGCGTCATTGCAATTCATGAATTATTTAAGTTGCACGCGGCACTTTATTGCTTTCAAAAATTATTAGAAGAAATTCAAGAATTTGAAGCAAACAAACTATATTCTTATCACCAACCAGTTAACGTCGTTCGTCTATTCGTTGATAAAGTTGAATCTATCGTTAGAGACCTAAAAACAGAAGCGATTCCTGCAGAATCCGAACCGATTTTACAAGAAACAGCTCGGCTCGCACATGAAGTATTCTTCTCTACCGATTCCTATACACAAGAACGATTCTTCATTTATCGTCACATATGGGGTGAACTGTTAAGAACAGAAGAGCAGCTACAAGAAGAAGAAAAACGAATCGATACTAAAATTAATCCACTTTCTAAAGCATTAGCATCTTCTCATCTGCTCTTTTTAAATAATGAAGACTTATCGGCAATGGAATTACTCAAAAAACAGCCTGCTTCTGTTGTAAGCCTTTATTTTTATTGGTTAGAAGAGTTATTAAGTGCGATGCAGTGGGATCGTGCTAAAAACTGGCTTTCCTTTACGTATAAACAAGTAAAGAAAACAATACTTGAACAAGAGAATACCGTCTTCATACAAGATATCGTTCGGTTATTTGTAATGATGTATGAAACTTATGCAACGCATACGAATGAACAAGCGGGATTAGAAATGATTTTACAAGAACTATTACCGTATAGTTTCACGAATTATGAGCAATACGTACTAGCGAAGAAACAATACCGTGCATGGACAGAACTTCAGCTCTTATATGGATTCGAGGTAATCGAACTTTTGAAAGAACCATTGAAAGATATTGAAAAAGAAGCGCCCGAAGCAGCACTTCCTCTTTATCACCATGCCGCAATGGAAGCAATTGAAGAGCGAAATCGCAAATCATATAAACGTGCTGTTCGTTACTTAAAGAAATTACGTATGCTTTATAAACGACTAAAGCGAACTGATGAATGGGATGCTTTCATTATTCATATCGCTAACTTACATTCACGTCTGCGTGCACTACAAGAGGAATTACGGAGAGGAAAATTAATCGATGATCATACAAACTGAAGTAACAATTAGGCTCCAGCACGTTAGTCAAGGTTGGTTCCTTTGGGGAGAAGATGATAGCGGTACGCTCTTGTCCGTAGCAACTTGGAAAAAAAATGCATTCGCATGGCACTCTACTTCTTTCTATGGCACGTTTCTAAAAGAAGCAACGTATGACGGAAAAAAAGGCGTTATGCTAACGAATGTGCAAGCATTTGAATACATTGCAAATAAACCGATGAACTCATTTGCAAATATGCAAATGAACGGTCCTATTACAGCACTTACAAAGGATGCAAATGAATTATGGGACGCTTTCGTAAGTGGAAGCTTCGTACCCGACATGGAGCGTTGGTCTCATCAGCCATCTTGGATTGTTAAGAATACAACAATTGAAGATGACACGTTAGCATCACTTTTCAATTCAGCGGTGAACGAAAGTATTTTGCAAGATAGTCGCTCAAATGATGGCTGGGAAGATGCAAAGAGACTATATGAACATTACGACTTTACGAAAAGACAATTGGAAGCAGCACTACATGAAGAAGATTGGCTTCGAAAAATTGGTTACATTGAAGATGATCTTCCATTTACAGTTGGCTTAAGACTACAAGAACCACAAGAAGAATTTGAAATGTGGAAGCTCGAAACAATCGTTACGCCAAAACGTGGTGCGCATCGCATATATGTATATGAAAGTATCGATTCCTTGCCAAAACGATGGCACGATTACGAAGAACGTATTCTTGAAACACAAGAAGGATTCAGTAAGCTCGTACCGTGGCTAAAAGAGGACGACAAGTTCCGAGAAGAACTCTTTGAAACGGAAGCTTGGAACTTCTTAACCGAAGCAAGTAATGAATTACTCGCAGCAGGTATTACAATTTTACTACCATCATGGTGGCAAAATTTAAAAGTAACAAAACCGAAGTTACGTGTACAGCTAAAGCAAAGTACAGCGCAAACGCAGTCTTTCTTCGGTATGAATACACTCGTTAATTTCGACTGGCGCATCTCAACGGACGGGATTGATTTATCAGAAAGCGAATTTTTCGAACTTGTTGAGCAGAACAAACGTCTTTTCAATTTAAATGGTCAATGGATGAGACTTGATCCTGCCTTTATTGAAGAAGTAAAAAAACTAATGAACCGTGCAGATAAATATGGACTAGAAATGAAAGACGTTCTACAGCAACATTTATCTAGCACGGCGGAAACGGAAATTGTAGAAGACGATAGCCCATTTACCGATATTGAAATCGAGCTAGATGGATATTATGAAGAGCTTTTCCAAAAACTTCTGCACATTGGAGATATTCCAAAGGTGGATGTACCTTCTTCACTACAAGCGACACTTCGCCCGTACCAACAACACGGTATTGAGTGGTTACTATATTTACGGAAGCTTGGATTTGGAGCATTACTAGCCGATGATATGGGGCTCGGAAAAAGCATCCAGACGATAGCTTACTTACTATATGCTAAAGAAAACAATCTCCAAACAGGCCCTGCATTAATTGTGGCGCCAACATCAGTTCTTGGAAATTGGCAAAAAGAATTTGAGCGTTTTGCACCAAATTTACGTGTTCAGTTACATTACGGAGGTAACCGAGATAAGGGCGATTCATTTAAAGACTTTCTTCAATCAGCAGATGTTGTATTAACTTCTTATGCATTAGCTCAGCTTGATGAGGAAGAATTAGGTACGTTATGCTGGGACGCTGTTATTTTAGACGAAGCACAAAATATAAAAAACCCACATACGAAACAGTCGAAAGCAGTAAGAAATCTACAAGCAAATCACAAAATTGCTTTAACCGGTACACCGATGGAAAACCGACTTGCTGAGCTTTGGTCTATTTTCGACTTTATCAATCATGGATATCTAGGAAGCTTAGGACAATTCCAGCGCCGCTTCGTCACACCAATTGAAAAGGACCGTGATGCAGGAAAAATTCAGCAAGTACAACGATTTATCTCGCCATTTTTACTGCGTCGTACGAAGAAGGATCAAACAGTCGCATTAAACTTACCAGATAAACAAGAACAGAAAGCTTACTGCCCACTAACTGGCGAACAAGCTTCTTTATACGAACAACTTGTTCAAGATACGTTACAAAATGTCGAAGGATTAAGCGGAATTGAGCGTCGTGGATTTATATTACTTATGCTGAATAAATTAAAACAAATTTGTAACCACCCTGCCCTTTATTTGAAAGAAGCAGAGCCGCAGAACATCGTCGAACGTTCTATGAAAACGGGAACGTTAATGGAACTAATTGAGAATATAAAAGATCAAAACGAAAGTTGTTTAATCTTTACTCAATATATCGGCATGGGTAATATGCTAAAAAGTGTATTAGAAGAAACATTCGGTCAGCGCGTCCTCTTCTTAAATGGTAGTGTACCGAAGAAAGAGCGTGACAAGATGATTGAACAGTTCCAAAACGGAACGTATGATATTTTCATCTTATCGTTAAAAGCTGGCGGAACAGGATTAAACTTAACTGCTGCCAACCATGTTATTCACTATGACCGTTGGTGGAACCCAGCTGTAGAAAACCAAGCAACAGACCGTGCATATCGGATTGGTCAAAAACGCTTCGTTCACGTTCATAAACTTATTACAACGGGAACACTAGAAGAAAAAATCGATGAAATGTTAGAACGAAAACAATCACTAAACAACGCCGTCATTACAAGCGATAGTTGGATGACCGAGCTATCGACAGACGAACTAAAAGAATTACTTGGTGTATAAAGTGCAACTTTATTCAGTGAGGGGCTTGTTCATTCCCCACTGATTATTAGTCCACACCAATCGTTTTTTTACGGGCAGCAAGGCTCCCACAAATAGCGGGATAAACAAAAAAAGGAGCAATCTCTAAATGAGATTAGCTCCTTTTTCTATGCCAAAACCAATTACTTATTATAATTCCTGTTAACCCGCCGCACGTATCAAGCAATGAATCCTGCCACATCGGTGTACGGCCTCCTGTTAACCCTTGATGAATTTCATCAAATATTGCATATCCCGCAACGAAAAGAAGTGCGTATATAAAGCACCTTTTTCTCGAATAACCAGATTTATAAAAAGCATAATACGTCAATGAGCCGAGTATAAAGAACACCGTAAAATGAGCACCTTTACGAAGGAAAAACTCGATAAAACCACCTACACCTTTATTTGCGATACTAACAGGTGTACCTCCGCCATAATCGATAGATACCCCTGAAAAATGCTCTTTCACAAACTCAACATTTGCGGATTGCTCAATATCCGAGCGCATATCCTGTTTTTTATATGGCTGTGCTGAGGAATAGAAAATAATCCCCATCCATAATAATACAGGAATCCAAAATAACCATTTACGATTCATTCTTCCGAAAGCTCCTCTCTTGCTCTTTTAAGAGTATCAAAAAAAAGAAAAAATTTCACGCCAAAACATGACATTTACCCCCTATTTATAAAGTGAAAGGGGGTGATAAACATGACAGTTGAAACAATCGTAATGGATTTAACTTTACGTCTCCTATTAAACGGAGGATTAGACAAAAACGGTAAAACAGTTTTTAAGAACAAGCAATTCAAACGTGTGAAAACAAACGCAGATTTAGGAAAAACCAAGAGGATACTGTGCTTGAGGATTGGTCAATTCCGCTACCATTTTGACCAAACAGCTTTACTGCCATCACTCCGGGAGATAACGTAACCATATGTTACCTTCTACTCTTTCACAAGCTGACACCTTAATTTACAGCTAACTCCCCTACACCTTTCTATCTACAACGAATTCAGCCCAGTCTATAGCCAATTAACTCTGTCTACAACACTATCAGTCTCGTCTATCAAAGCATCAGCTTCGTTTTATGAATAATCAGTCTCGTCTATCAAAGCGTCAGCTTCGTCTTATGAACAATCAGTCTCGTCTATCAAAGTATCAGCTTCGTCTTATGAACAATCAGTCTCGTCTATCAAAGCGTCAGCTTCGTCTTATGAACAATCAGTCTCGTCTATCAAAGCGTCAGCTTCGTCTTATGAACAATCAGTCTCGTCTATCAAAGCGTCAGCTT
>NZ_JAKUFP010000035.1:0-42768 GCF_022663495.1 Bacillus cereus group sp. BfR-BA-01383 | reverse complement strand
CAGTAAGTGAAGTGAAAGTTGATGGCTACGAAACAAAAGTAGACGGAACAACGATCACGAACACTTACAAAAATACAGAAACAACAGAACTTAGTGGTAAGAAAGTTTGGGAAGACTACAACAATAAGTTTGGTACACGCCCAGAAAGTATTACGGTTCAATTACTTCAAAATGGAACAGAGATTAACAAGCAAGAAGTAAAAGCGGATAAAGAAGGAAACTGGAGTTTCAACTTCAAAGACCTACCAAAGTATGATGAACAAGGAAATGCGTACACGTACACAGTAAATGAAGTAAAAGTGAAAGACTATGAAACAAAAGTAGACGGAACAACAATCACGAACACTTACAAAAATACAGAAACAACAGAAGTAAGTGGTAAGAAAGTCTGGGAAGACTACGACAACAAGTTCAACACACGCCCAGAAAGTATTACGGTTCAATTGCTTCAAAATGGAACAGAGATTAACAAGCAAGAAGTGAAAGCTGATAAAGAAGGCAACTGGAACTTCAGCTTCAAATATCTACCAAAGTACGATGAACAAGGAAATGAATACACGTACACAGTAAGTGAAGTAAAAGTAAATGGATATGAAACAAAAGTAGAAGGAACAACAATTACGAACACTTACAAAAATACAGAAACAACAGAAATCAGTGGTAAGAAAGTCTGGGATGATAACAACGCAATAGATCGTCCATCATCCATCAAAGTAGACTTATTACAAAATGGAAAAGTTATTGACACGAAAGAAGTAAGCGTGGCAACAAACTGGAAGTACACGTTTGAAAAACTACAAGTATATGATGAAAACGGATTAGCGTACAAGTATGAAGTGAAAGAACAACCAGTAGCGGGATACAAATCCGAAGTAAATGGTTATGACATTACAAATACAAAAATCAAGGACGAACCAGGTGTAGATCCAAAAGATCCAAGCACAGATCCGAAAGATCCAAGCACAGATCCAAAAAATCCAAGCACAGATCCAAAAAATCCAAGCACAGATCCAAAAGATCCAAACACAAATGCAGACAAAAATAGCGATTCAAAAGTTCCACCTACTACAGAAAATGATAAGCCAACATTACTTCCTAACACAGGAGGAACATCAGCAGAAATGAGTTCAATTCTTGGAGGTATGGTATTGTTCCTGTTAGGTGGGATCCTACTTGCTCGTCAGCGAATAAAATAATAAAAAAGATTTAGATTATTGATTACACTGTAATCTGAGTAGCAGACAAATTAAAAAATTACTATTGATATTACGCCCTTTAGGTAAGTATTCAAAAACACTTCACGATAGAGTGAAGGGAAGAATGCAACCTGAGGGGTTTTTTTATAGAAAAAAGAGAACAGTTTCAAGTTGTACTCAATCAGCGGCTGAATAATATGGTCAGCTTTCATAGAGATAAGTGGCTCTAAATCAACGGAGAAATCACTTTCGATAAGTCGATTATCCATTGGACCATAAGCTTAAAATGTGGTGTGGTATCTCATGTAATTTAAGATCAATGACCATGTTCCGTTAAGTTTTGGATGAATGCATAGCCACTTTTATGGCTAATTTAGAAATAGTATTTTGTAAAGCTTTGATCGTGAGTAGCTGCATCAGCATTAGTTCCTGAAATAACTGTTAAAGCTAACACAACTGCAAGAATAATTTTTTCATAGTAGAAAGCTTTCTTTATTAGATGTAATTACTATTATTACAATTTTTATTCTACATGGTAATACCATTCAATAATGCAACTAAATTAATATGTTGCGTTTTATATTATACACAATAAATCTCGTAATTAATATATTTTAATTTATTTATTAATATTTTTTTCGGGTAATAAATATGCTGTTATACATATTTATTTTTCCTTAATAAAAAGCCACCGATTAATCGGTAGCTTGAAATAGTATTAAGCAGCTTTTTGCCCTGTTTTCACGGTAGGTTGAAGGCTATTATAGACGCCTGTACCAATGACCTCTAATGCCATTTTCATACGTTCTGGTGATATGTTCTCAAATACGTTATCTTGAGGCGTGTGATATACCTTTTCAATATGATAGATTAATGGATTCCAACTATCGACACTCATCCAAATAAATAGAGCAGCAGGAATACCAGCATCAGCAAACGGCACGTGATCACTTGAACCGAATTTTCCTTGAAGAACGAGGTCAGTATTTAATTGTTTACCTGCTTGCAAAGCAGCATCGGTTACAAGATTTGTAGATCCATCAGGTGTCATAGCATATAAATTTTTTGCTTTATCATAATTTGTAGCGACCATATCTGCGTTAAAGACACCTAAAATACGGTCACGTTCTTTTTGGGATAGACTATTCACATAATAATCCGAACCAAGTAATCCAGTTTCTTCAGAACCGAAAGCAATAAAGCGGATTTCTTTATCAGTTTCTACATTTTGAAAAGCACGAGCTAATTCTAATACTAGTCCTGTTCCAGAAGCGTTATCGTTAGCACCAGGTGCTCCAACGACACTATCATAGTGTGAACTTACAACGACTGCCTTTTCATTGCCGGTACTCTTTTTTGGTTTCTTTTTCGCAATAACATTGAGAGATGTTAAGTTAGATTCGTGTCTAGCTTTTAATGAAAGGAGTGTTGTTCCTTTTTTCGCGATTTCTTCTTTAAACGCATTTCCTTGAGCATAAGCAAGACCAAATACAGGCACAGATTGCTTTTTCGTTAAGCGAGGATTGAAAGTTTGTCCGTAGTTTCCGCGTCCACCGATTAAACTGTATAAAAGAACACCTTTTGCACCTTTACTAACAGCATTTTCGACTTGTTTATTGTAGTCTGCCACTGTTGTTCCTCTTTCAAATAAAACAATTTTTCCGTTTACCTCATTTGGAATATCTTCTAGTTTTGTTCCACCTTGAACAAAGATAAGAGGAGCTGTAACAGCTTCTGTAGAAATTAGTGCATTAGGAGCAGCACCAGCTTGCCAATTGCGTTTTGTGGATAGTGGTGATTCAATGAATCCAACGTACTGATCGGGCACTTGAAATGGCTGATATTCTACTTCGTAGCCCATTGATTTAAGTTGCATACCAACATAGCGAGAGGCCCATTCTTCTGATTTTGTCCCACCAGGACGAGGACCAATTGTTTCGGATAAAAATCGGATATGTTCGATGGCACGATTTGCATCAACTTGCTTTGTAATAGGTGGGGTTTGCGTGATTTCTGATGTGGAATCAGCTTTTGCTTGTCCAATTGGAGCTAAGCTAACGGCGAGTGATACAGCAAGCAAGGAGCTTACTATTTTTTGTTTCAGTGATTTTCTCATTTTTTCCTCTCCCATTCTTCTATTCTCTCTGACTGACAAAAGAAGACGGATAACGACTTTATTTTACCTTTATATGTATGAATTTTCAATAAATGTATGTTGAGAAATAAAAAACGTTATATGCATATTTGCATATTTTCGGCGAAGGTATGTATGCTATCATTTTAAATGAAGGTTCGCTTTCTGTTCTGAAGGCTCCTACATTGCATGAATCTAGTGTACCCAAACTTTAGATTATGTAAGGGGATGGAATCACTGTAGGGTTCCATTTCTCATGTTTGAATCATGTGGTGATAATTATGTTTCCGCATTTCATAATTATCATCAGTGATATATGTAAGGCATCCATATGAAAATACGAGGCTGTCCAAGGGTTTTCCGTACTTTTGGGCAGCCCCACCCCGTTAAAAAGGTGATACTTTGATGTATCACTTTTTTATTTTATAAGCTTTCTGTTTATGGGGATGTTACATAATTAAAAATAATAAAAAACAGCCGCTTTAGTAGCAGAAATCTACAAAACGGCTGTTTTTTATTATATTTCTGTTAAGATTATCGGTTCACCGCGTGTTACGACAACTGTATGTTCACATTGTGCAACAAGGCTTTTGTCAGGTGTAACGAATGTCCAACCATCGTCACCGCGCTCGATAATATGATCAGCTTTCATAGAAATGAATGGCTCTACAGCGATAACAAGGCCATCCTTTAGAAGCGCATTATCCATTGGGTCATAATAGCTTAAAATGTGGTTTGGTGCTTCATGTAAGCTGAGACCAATACCGTGACCAGTTAAGTTTTGAATAACATTGTATCCATTTTTATGTGCAAAGTTTGAAACAGCACGACCAATTTGATTTTGTTTTGATCCAGCTTTAACTTTTTTCATTGCTGCCCAAAATGCATCAACCGCTGCTTGGCAAAGCTTTTCTTTTGCTTCGTCGTCTCCAAGTACAAATGAAATACCTGTATCTGCATAATAACCACCAAGTGCAGCAGATACGTCGACATTTACTAAATCGCCTTCTTTTAATATACGATCTCCGGGAATACCGTGAGCAACTTCTTCATTTACACTGATGCAAGTTACACCAGGGAAATCATATTCTTTTTCAGGTGCAGAAATAGCACCATGCTCATCTAATACTTTTTTACCGATCAAATCAAGCTCTTTCGTTGTCATACCTGGCTTTGCTTGTTTTTTCATTTCTTCACGTGCAAGCGCAACGATGCGGCCGATTTTTCGTAAGCCTTCTAAATCTTGTTCATTACGAATAATCATGAAAACCACTGTCCTTCCTCAAATATATATCTTCCCCGATTGTATCATGTTTATTTTCGTCCTGCTACTCGCTTGCGGTATGCTGGTTGATTCCTCTCACGAAGAATACATGACAATTGTCATGTGGATGTCATGACGCATCATACTGTTTCCTAACTTTTCCAAAACATACAATGTAAATATAAGAAACAGCGGGGGTGGAGAGATGGAAAAGATTATTGAAGTAAATGGTGTTTCTAAAACATTTAAACATAAAAATGCAGTAAATAACGTTTCATTTCATGTGAATAAAGGGGAAATAGTAGCATTACTTGGACCAAATGGTGCAGGAAAAACAACAATGATGTCCATGATGCTTGGATTAAAAGATCCAACAGAAGGAACGGTTTCTGTATTTGGAAAAAGCCCCAAGCATAGAGATGTTCGTAATAGCTTCGGTGCGATGCTACAAGAGGTAAGTGTTATTGATAGCATTTCAGTGGAAGAAGCAATTGAGTTATTCCGTAGTTACTATACGAACCCGGTAGCGAAAGAAACATTACTCCAATTATCAAATTTAGAATCAGAGCGAAAGCAAAGATGTGAGAAATTATCAGGTGGACAAAAAAGAAGGTTAAACTTTGCGCTCGCACTTGCAGGAAATCCAGATTTGCTATTTTTAGATGAGCCGACAGTTGGAATGGATATTACGTCTCGAAGGACGTTTTGGGAAACGATTAGAAAATTAACAGGTGAAGGGAAAACGATTATTTTAACGACACATTATTTAGAGGAAGCAGATGCATTGGCGAATCGTATTTTATTGTTTGCGAACGGAAAGATTATCGCAGATGGTACACCGGATGAGATGAAAGCGACGATTTCTCGAAAAACGATTTCGTTTTATTCAAAGGAAAGCATTCCTACAAGGTTGCTAAAGGAATTGCCGAATGTCACAGAAGTACAGTCAAATGAAGGGCGTTTTATCTTAACAACTGAGGATACCGATGCAACTTTACAAGCAATTTATCAAAAGAATTTACCTGTAACAGACGTTTCAGTTGAACGTGGAAGTCTGGATGAAGCATTTGAACAATTTGTCGCAAATCAAAAGGGGGAAATCGCATGAGAGCTTTATGGATGCAATGCAAAATAGAAATTTTACGTACGTTTCGTAATAAATTGTTTATCTTTTTCTCATTATTAATGCCAGTTATGTTTTACTACATTTTCACAAATGTCGTTCAAGTGCCACAAAACGGAGATGCTTGGAAAGCACATTATTTAATCTCAATGGCAACTTTTAGCATTGTAGGAACGGCACTTTTTAGTTTCGGTGTGAGAATCTCTCAAGAAAAAGGGCAAGGGTGGACACACCTTCTAAAAATTACACCACTTCCAGAAGGGGCATATTTAACAGCAAAGATTATTGCTCAAACGGTAGTAAATGCTTTTTCAATCTTAGTTATTTTTATGGCAGGGATAGTAATTAATCATGTTGAGTTAACAGTAGGACAATGGATTGGTGCCGGATTATGGTTATTATTAGGCGTTACACCATTTCTAGCGTTAGGAACAGTGATCGGCTCCATTAAGAAGGCAGATGCAGCAGCTGGCTTAGCGAATATTTTAAATATGAGTTTAGCTGTAATTGGCGGGTTATGGATGCCGATTGAAGTATTCCCTAAAATATTAAGAACGATTGGTGAGTGGACACCGACATATCATTTCGGAAGCGGAGCATGGGATATTGTAGCTGGAAAGTCAATTGGTTGGGAAAATATCGCGGTACTAGGAGGTTATTTCCTTATATTTGTTGTAGTATCAATATATATAAGAAAAAGACAGGAAGCGGTATAAATGGTAGAAAAGAAGAGGATTGAGATTTTTCCGAAACATATGGGTTTCTTCCCGTATATGTGGTTCGTGTATCTGTTATTTCCAATTTACCATTTAACACAAGCATCAGGGTGGAAGCTTGTGTTAGGAATCGGTATGTTAATAGTTTTCATTGTCACATACCGTCAACTTTATTTTGTTCAGAAGACGTTCATTTTATGGGCGTGTATTCAAATGGTACTCATTTTTTTATTTGCTTTATTTTACAACCCTTTCATGATATTTTTTGGGTTTTTCACAGCAAGTGCGATGGGATTTACGCCAAGTAAGAAAGCGTTTCGAGTGTTGTTATGTTTATTAGTTGTAATGCTTGGGGCATTTGTATTTGTATATAATAATCAGTTAACAACTGCAAGTTTAGTGAATATCGTTCCGATGTTTATTTTAATGCTTCTTACGCCATTTGGAATGCGTAATTTTAATCAAAAAAAGATGTTAAAAAATCAATTAAACGAAGCAAATGAACAAATTAAAGACTTAGTAAAACGTGAAGAGCGGCAGCGAATCGCAAGGGATCTTCATGACACACTAGGGCATACGTTATCTCTTATTACTTTAAAAAGCCAGCTCGTGGAGAAGTTAATTGTGAAAAATCCAGAGCGTGCAAGTATGGAGGCGAAGGAAATTACACAAACATCTCGTACAGCTTTAAAGCAGTTAAGAGAGTTAATTTCTGATATGCGTATGATTACAGTGGAAGAAGAATTAGAGCAAATAAAAGCAATTTTACAAGCTGCTAATATTGAATTAGAAGTAAAGCAAGAAGCAAGTTCAAGTTCGTTATCACCAATTGAACAAAATATTGTTGGGATGTGTTTGCGTGAGGCAGTGACGAATGTTGTAAAGCATAGTCAGGCAACGCGGTGCACAGTCTCTGTATTAGAATCACAAGGTGAGTTGATTTTGATCGTAGAAGATAACGGTATCGGTCTAGCAGATCAAAACCATGATGGAAATGGTATACGCGGTATGAAAGAGAGAATTGCTCTTATTGATGGATTTGTTGAACTGGATACGATAAATCCAGGGACACTATTAACAGTAAAAGTTCCAGTTGTCATTAGAACAGGAAAAGATGAGGTGAGGGTATGATCCGAATTATTATTGCAGAAGATCAACGGATGCTTCGTGGGGCATTAGGGGCCCTACTTGATCTAGAAGATGATATTGAAGTAATTGGGCAAGCTGCAAATGGGGAAGAGGCGCTAAAATTAATTGAATCGCTAAAACCCGATATAAGTATTATGGATATTGAAATGCCGATTCAAAGTGGATTAGATGTTGCTGAAACTTTAAAGAAAGAAAAATCGGCATGCAAAGTAATGATTTTAACAACATTTGCTCGCCCAGGGTATTTTGAACGAGCGATGAAAGCTGGCGTGCATGGGTATTTGTTAAAGGATAGCCCGAGTGAAGATTTAGCTGTAGCAATTCGTAATGTGATGAAAGGAAAACGGGAGATCTCTCAAGATTTAATGTTTGGCTTATGGCAGGAGCAAAATCCGTTATCAGATCGTGAAAAAGAATTGCTTTTACTCGCGAAAGAAGGAAAGACGGCAAATGAAATTGCGAAGGCACTTTATCTTTCACCTGGTACAGTACGTAATTATATTTCTGAAATATTAACGAAGCTTGATGCGAAAAACAGAATTGAGGCAATTACAATTGCAGAAGAAAAGGGCTGGATATAAAAAGAAGTTTACCTATGAGTGGTAAACTTCTTTTTTCTTATAAAGTGAAACTTTAATCAGTGGGGTTTTGTTCATTCCCCACTGATTATTAGCCCCCACCAATCGGGCGTTAACGGGCAGCGGGGCTCCCACCTAATATCTTTGCCCCAGCCGAATTTTGAGGTGAGGGTCTTACTGCCCGTAAATAGCGGGATAAACAACGGTTTCGCCAGAGAATTTTGTCTCAGCTGCATCACTTGGAATTTGAAGAGTAGCGTGTAATGTAGATTTTACTTCATTTTTCGACAAAAAATTTGTTATAGTAAGATTAGGTTGTCGGTCTTGATTTTGGATAACTTTACCACTAACAGTAGTGATTACTCCATTTGTATCTACCTTTACAATGAGATCTTGACCATATATTTTATAGTTTTTATAAGTTTGTGCAAGATGAACTTCGGTTTGATTTTCTTTTGTTTCTTTATTGGTAGGTTGGAAATCTACGTTTACCGCACCTTTTAAATACTTTTTCGCAATATTTTCTTTCGCATCATTTTGAGGTTGTGTTAAGTTCCAGATTGTTAAACCAGGCTGAGCAATTTCAACTTTTACTTCACTTTTGACTAATTATGAGCATGAATAGCTTCTGTTGATAAAGGACAAAGCAGACCGAATGTAACGAAAGTATGGGCAAGTTTTCTATAATTCATCTATAACACTCCTAATCTATTGTATGTGAGATGACTTGTATGGAGAATTTGCCGAATTTTATATATATTATGCATTATTTCATATCAAAAATTGTCGAATTCACATTATTGTAGTGGTATGACAACTTAAAAAATTAGATTGTTATAATGGGATGGTGAGTAAGTATGCACGCAGAAAAATTAGGAAGTGAAATTAAGAAAATTAGGGTGATGAGAGGGTTAACACAAAAACAGTTATCCGATAATATATGTCATCAATCGGAAGTGAGCCGAATTGAATCGGGCGCAGTATACCCAAGTATGGATATATTGCAAGGTATCGCAGCGAAATTACAAGTTCCCATTATTCATTTTTACGAGGTACTCATTTATTCCGATATTGAAAGAAAAAAACAGTTTAAAGATCAAGTCATTATGCTGTGTAAGCAAAAAAGATATAAAGAAATTTATAATAGAGTATGGAATGAGCTGAAAAAGGAAGAATATCATCCTGAATTCCAGCAGTTTCTTCAATGGCAATATCATGTAGCAGCTTACATATTGAAGAAAATTGATTACGAATATTGTATTTTAGAATTAAAAAAATTGTTAAATCAACAATTAGCTGGAATAGACGTATATCAAAATCTCTATATAGAAAATGCAATTGCAAATATTTATGCTGAAAATAGCTATTTTAAGAAGAGCATTGAGTTATTTGAAGATATATTAAAACAATTAGAGACATTGCATGATAATGAAGAATTTGACGTGAAGGTAAGATATAATCATGCAAAAGCATTATACTTAGATGATCAATATGAAGAGTCACTTTATCAAGTAAATAAAGCGATTGAAATATCGTGCCGAATTAATAGTATGGCATTAATTGGACAGTTATATTATCAAAGAGGTGAATGCCTAGAGAAGTTGGAGTATGATGGGGCAGAGATTGAAGATGCATATAAAAAGGCTAGTTTCTTTTTTGATATATTAGAAATGCATGCATATAAAGAAGCACTCGCAAATAAAATCAATAGATAAACAGCCTAAAAAATGGATATGCATAATTGCATACGGTATGGATAAATTTTCATGATATATTAAAAGAAAAAAATGTGGTGATGGAATATGAAGAAACTACTTATTGGTAGTCTATTAACGTTAGCGATGGCATGGGGTATTTCATTAGGCGATACAGCTTTAGAGAAGAGCCAAGTAATTTCTCATAATGATCAAGAGGTACAATTAGCTTCAGATCTACCTTTTGAATATTAAAAAAACAACCGTCTTACTTAGACGGTTGTTTTTTTGTGGAGTAACATCCAAACATCTTTATTAGAAACAGGTTTGCTAAAGAGGAATCCTTGAATGTGGTCACAGTTTTGTTCGTGTAAAAACTTCCATTGTTCTTCTGTTTCTACACCTTCCGCAATAACCTCTAACTTTAATTCTTTTGATAGCTTAATAATGGAAGAGATAATCGCTTCTTCTAAAGGGCTGTTTGTAATTCCACAAATAAATTCTCGAGCAATTTTTAATGTATTGATTGGATATTTCGTTAAATAAGCTAAAGAACTATAACCAGTTCCAAAGTCATCAATTGAAATTTGGATACCGAGATTTTGAAGTTCTTCTAGTTTAGCAATTACAGAATGATTTTGATTAATCGCGATACTTTCTGTAATCTCAATATCTAGCGCTTCCGGCTTTAGTTCTGTTTCTTCCAAGACTTTTGAAATAGTTGATATTAAATCTGCATGATTAAATTGAACAACAGATAAATTTACACCAACCTTTAAGTGAGAAAATCCTTGGTTATGCCACTTTTTTGCTTCTAAGCAGGCGGTACGTAAGATCCAATTACCAAGTTCAATAATAAATCCTGTTTCCTCTGCTAGAGGAATAAACTGGGCAGGTGATACAATTCCGAGTTTTGGATGTTTCCAGCGAATTAATGCCTCAAAACCGATAATCTGTTTTGTTTTTGTATTTACTTGCGGTTGATATTCAAGGAAAAATTCATTTTGTTGCAGAGCTTTTGAAAGTTCACCTTCTAGGAAGTGTAGTTCATTTTGCGCAACACTCATTTCTTTTGAGAAGAAAATGAATCTATTTTTTCCATTAGCTTTTGCTCGATACATAGCCATATCTGCATTTTTCATTAATTCGGTTACATCGGTTCCATATTCCGGAAACATTGCAATTCCGATACTTGGTGTGACAAAAAGTTCTTCATCTTTAATGAAGTAAGGCTTATTTAAGATAGTTAAAATTTGTTCGGCTATAAAAGCAGCACTTTTTTCAGAGTACATATCTGGTAATAGGATCGTAAATTCATCTCCGCCTTGGCGGGCAACGATGTCTTTTGAACGCAAACATCCACGTAATCTTTTTGCTACTTCAATTAATAATAAATCCCCGACATCATGGCCGAGTCGATCGTTAATTTTTTTAAATCGATCTAGGTCGAGGAACATGACCGCAACGTCATTAGTGTTGTTTTGCGCTGTATTTAGAATCATTTTTAAATCTTTTTCGAATTTTCGGCGATTCGGTAGTCCTGTAAGTGCATCATGGAAAGCCAAATGCTCTACTTGCTTTTGTTTTTCATATAAAGTTGTAATATCACGTGCTATACCAAACATCCCAACAACTTCTTTATTTATAAAGGTCGGGATGAGTGTGATGTGAAGGTAATAATAATAGCCTTCTTTTTCTTTTGTACGAATTTCTAGAGTTTGTGGCCTACCTTCTGTTGTACTTTGTAAAGATTTCTTCAATAATTCATGATCTTGTGGATCAATGAAGTGTAGAAGAGAATAGCTTGTTACTTCACAATAATAGGCTGTAAATAAACTTTCACAAGCCTTATTAGATTGTTGAAAAATCCCGTTCATATTTAAAGAAAAAACAGCATCGGGATGATCTTCGAATAAAGCTTTATAACGTTGTTCACTTTTTGATAGGGCAGATGCACCTTCTTCGATTTTTCCTTCTAGTTGTGTAGTCAACTGTTCGTACGTATCGATTAATACTTGATTATCTTTCCACATGTAAAGCTGTCGTAGGAATAATAAGATGAGTGATAATACTAGACCGATTAACATGAATTTATCATCCCAAGGCTGAATGACAATAAAGGAAAAAGTAATGATTATACTAAAATAAGGTAATATAAAGCGTACATAATCGAATCGATAATATTTCATTTTTGTTTCATGTTGCATTGGTTTATCTAAAATGTATAGGATGGATGATAAACCAATTAATAAAATGGAAGCAGTATGTATCAAATAAGAGACTTCAGAAGAAGTTTCCATTCCTGTGTTTAACTGAAACAGGTGTACATATCCGTAAACAAGTATGATAGTAAAGCCGATAATTAATGAGATTCTACTAGAAGAATATCGTTCTCTCCTATATAGGCTAATAACGGCGTAAATTACTAATGATTGTGCGATAAAATACCCAATCAAAAGCCACGTGTCCTTCGTCAACATACGAAAGCTAGAAATATCTAAAATAAAGGTTAAGGTAAAATAAATATTCATAATAACAATGAATATGCTATCGAATGAAAATTGAGCAAGACCTCTAATGGAGTAATGTTTTATAAACTTTATAGCAAATCCAGAAAAAAGCAAAATATATTGTATGATGAAAAAAGGTAGTGCTTTATATGAGAATATGACTTGCTCATAAATAGAAAATGAATGAAGAAATAAAGTTATTTCCATAATTAGTCCACATACGCAAGTACACAGTAGTAAAACCCAAAATAGTTTGTCACCGCTTTTCATCTTCTTAATTGCTTTATATAAGCAATAGCAAGAAAAGAGTGCAGCAAAACAAAATAAGAAGAGAATTCCAATTTCTTTTATAGTCAAGTCCTTAGGAATAAGGAATATCCAAAGAGAAAATATACTAATATACATTATGACAAATTGTACATATTTTTTTTGATTCATATTATGGCTCCGTTTCAATAAAGTTGAATCTTAGGGGGAAAATGCTAATTTAAATAATAGCATATAAAATAGGGTATTTTTTACTATGAAAATTACTTTTTTTGAAAAAAATAGCGCAACCTTACAACTTACCATTGTAAGGTTGCGCTATTTATTCTTTTTACCCCCTTTATAGAAGAAAATTCACGTATTAATTGTAATAGTGCTAAATCTTTCTGTTTACTTTCAATCATAATATCGAAATTACGATTGATTTTTTTTGTAATGTGTAAAAAGGGCTTGATAAACTCTAAATCAATATATTCAGCATGAGCCCTAAATTCTTTTTCGGATTTAGGAGAGGAAATGTGAACTTTCGGTGGGACGTTTGTATGTGACCAAGTTTCAAAAATCGCAGGTAGTAGCTCTTCCAGCGGTTCCTTGCAAAGATTAGCCATATGATGGTGATAATCAAATACGAAAGGGATATTTTCTTTTTGGCAAATAGATAAAGTTTCAGAAGTTGTATATGTTTTATCATCGTTTTCAAGAGTCATTTGTTTTTTTATATGTGCAGGAAGTTTCTTTATGTTTTCATGGAAACGCTCAATTGCGGTTTCTTTATTTCCATATGCTCCACCTACATGAATGTTGATATAAGAAGAATCAGCAATTCCTATCGCATCTAATACGTTGTAATGATAGTTCAGATCTGTAATAGCGTTAGTTGTAATATGCGGCTTGTCGCTTGTGAATAATGTAAATTGATTGGGATGGAAACTTATTCGTAAATTGTGCTCTTGAATTAATGCGCCTATTTTACGCCACATTGGTGCAAATGCTTCAATATAATCAAATTCAACTTCAGGATGTGTTGCAAGTGGAACAATAGAAGAAGATAAACGATATAATGGAATTTCATGTGCAATATTGTAATGAAGGATACGTATAGTGTGTTCTAAATTTTGACGTGTAACATGGTACAGTTTATCTTCGCGCTCTTGTTTATTAAGTTTTTTAAAGTTCGTAAATGTCAACGTTTTGGCAGGAGAACAGTCCCATAGCGCCATTGCATGTGAGACATATCCAAATTGCATAATCATATGTGATCCACCTCTTTAAATCATTCCTTTTCTTATAAAAAGAAAGCGAGTATCGTTCCTAGCCATTCCTTTCCTCTATCGATAAGAGAAAGTGGATTGACATCTTCAAAGGAAAGTAGTGACGAGCATTCTAGATCTTCATGAAGTTTGTTTTTTACTGTTTGTATGAAATGTTTATCATATAAAAGGCAGTTGATTTCATGGTTAACATACAAACTTCTCTTATCAAAATTAGCAGTTCCTATATCACAAGTATGGTTGTCTGCAATGATAATTTTGGCGTGAAAAAACCCTTGCTGAAATGCGTATATGTTACAACCCGCCCGTATTAACTTTCGGCAATATGGGAATTTCGCTTCTCGAACAAGGGCGTGATCAGCCTTTTCTGGAACGAGAATCGTTATTTGAACCCCTCTTTCTCGTGCCTTTAATAGTGCACTCATAATTTTTTTGCCAGGAATGAAATATGGTGTACCGATAAAGAGTTCTTCTTTTGCATTTTCGATTAAATGTAAAAATGTATTTTGTAAATAGGCACCATCGGTTGGAATAAATTGATGTAATATTGCACCGGGTTGTTGTTTAGGAAAATAAAGAGAAGTATTCAATAAATTTTGGTTCGTATCATCAAACCAATCATGTAAAAATTGTTTTTGTAAATCTTGAACGCCTTCTCCTGTAAGACGTAAATGATAGTCCCGCCATAATCCTAATTTTTGATTGTGCCCTAAATATTCCTCGCCGATATTAAATCCGCCAATATATCCAATCTTCCCGTCAATAACTGTAATTTTTCTATGATTTCTTTGATTTGCAGAAAAGAAAAGAAAAGGAAATTTCACTTTGTGACAAAATGAAAAAGAGACACCATGTTTTCGTAGGGAATACATCGCCTCTTTTGATAAAGAATGACTTCCAAACCGGTCGAGTAAAAGTCTTACTTCGACCCCTTCTTGTGCTTTATCGATGAGTAACTTTAAAAACTTACGACTTATTTCATCATTTTTTACAATGAAGAATAAAACATGTACATGGTGTTTTGCTCGTTTTATATCAGTAAATAAAGCACCGTATAAATCTTTTCCGTATGTATAAAGGTGAAAATCACTTTGACGTAAAGGGAAAGTACGAGAATGCACACGTTTTAAATGAAGGAATCTCCCGTATGAAAGGTCAATTGTGATCCAAAGAGTAACGCATATTAACAAGAGAGATAAGTAAAACATGAGTGAATTCCCTCCTTCGCATTCTGTTCACCTTCAATTTATTACAAATGCAAGTTTCACTTTCTAGTTTCACCGAAATAAACAGCTTTATTAAAAAATATGTTGTTGTATAACAAAAAACTGTTGACTGAATGCTCACTCATTATATAATGAAGGTAGGGGATAAAATTCAGAAAATTATATGTTTTCGAAGATTCTAAAAAAGAAAGAGGGCTTACAAAGAGAGGGGTAGCATAAAAATGAATAGCTTACTGATCATTAATTGGCTGGCTGCCATTGCTGTTATTGCTTATGCGGGATATTTGTTTGTATATCTTATACGAACGAGAATGGCCTACATACAATTAGGAAAAAAGATCGAATTTGACCGTCGCTTCAAAGAACGTTGGGATCTTCTTAAGGTCAATGTTTTCGGTCAGAAAAAGCTGCTGAAAGATAAAAAGAGCGGTATTATTCACGTTATGTTCTTTTACGGATTTATTCTTGTCCAATTTGGAGCAATTGACTTCGTTTGGAAAGGGCTCGCACCAGGATCACATCTTCCACTTGGACCACTATACCCTGCATTTACATTCTTCCAGGAAATTGTCACACTTGTTATTTTAATTGCAGTCTTTTGGGCTTTTCATAGACGCTATGTTGAAAAGCTTGTTCGTTTAAAACGTAATTTTAAATCGGGCCTTGTTCTTATCTTTATCGGAGGCTTAATGGTTTCTGTACTGCTTGGTAACGGTATGGGCCTTATATGGCATGGCGAGGAGCTTTCGTGGAGTGAACCAATCGCTTCTGCAATCGCTTACGTTTTCGGTGGGATAAATGAAACCGTAGCCATTTCAGTGTTCTATTTCTCTTGGTGGGTGCATTTACTAATTTTGTTAACGTTTTTAGTGTATGTTCCACAATCAAAACATGCGCATTTAATTGCCGGACCAGCTAATGTATTCTTCGGCCGTCTTTCAAACCCAGGGAAGCTTGAAAAGATTGATTTTGAAGATGAAACGCAAGAAACATTTGGTGTTGGTAAAATTGAAGACTTTAGACAGAATCAACTTATTGACTTATACGCTTGCGTAGAGTGTGGTCGCTGTACAAATATGTGTCCGGCAACAGGAACAGGAAAAATGTTATCGCCGATGGACCTAATTTTAAAACTTCGCGATCATTTAACTGATAAAGGAGCTGCGGTAACATCAAAAGCACCGTGGGTTCCAGTAGTTGCTTTTAATAGTACACAAGGAAATCAGTTAGCGATGATGGCAGCTGGAAAAGGGCAACAAGAATCAGCAGCTACAACGCTCGCTTACGATCCGAGTTTAATCGGAGATGTTATTACAGAAGAGGAGATTTGGGCATGTACAACGTGTCGTAACTGTGAAGATCAATGTCCGGTTATGAATGAACATGTTGACAAAATTATTGATTTACGCCGTTATCTCGTTTTAACAGAAGGAAAAATGGACGCGGAAGCACAACGCGCGATGACAAACATTGAACGTCAAGGAAATCCGTGGGGTCTGAACCGTAAAGAGCGTGAAACATGGCGCCAAGGTGATGACGAAGTAACAGTTCCAACAGTAAAAGAAAAATCAAAAGCTGGTGAGGAATTCGAGTATTTATTCTGGGTTGGTTCAATGGGATCATACGACAATCGTAGTCAGAAGATTGCGATATCGTTTGCGAAGTTAATGAACGAAGCAGGCATTTCGTTCGCGATTCTCGGTAATAAAGAAAAGAATTCTGGAGATACACCGCGCCGCCTTGGAAATGAATTTGTATTCCAAGAGATGGCGACAAAGAATATCGAAGAATTTGAAAAAGCAGGAGTGAAGAAAATCGTTACGATCGATCCTCATGCTTATAACACATTTAAAAATGAGTATCCGGACTTTGGCTTGCAAGCAGAGGTCTATCATCATACAGAATTGTTAGCTCAGTGGGTGAAAGAAGGGCGCTTAAAACCTGTTCACGCTATTGAGGAAACAGTTACGTACCATGATTCCTGTTATTTAGGAAGATACAACGAAGTGTACGAAGCACCACGTGATATTTTGAAAGCGATTCCTGGAGTGAATCTTGTAGAGATGGCGCGAAATCGCGAAACTGGAATGTGCTGTGGCGCAGGTGGCGGTTTAATGTGGATGGAAGAAACGACAGGTTCTCGTATTAACGTTGCTCGTACAGAGCAAGCGCTAGCTGTACAACCGTCAATTATCGGTACAGGATGTCCATATTGCTTAACGATGATTAGTGACGGTACGAAAGCGAAAGAAGTGGAAGAAACAGTTCAAACTCTTGACGTAACAGAGATTTTAGAACGCTCAGTTATTGGGCAGAAGAAAGAAGCAATGTAGTTTGTAGGAATGCATACAACTTTAGAAAGAGGTGCAGTCAGTGCACCTCTTCTCAATGTAAGAATACCGAGCGAGCGCTCAGCGCTAATAAAAGAAATGGGGGAAATAGACATGAGTAAAACAGTTATTTTAAGTGCTGCAAGAACACCAGTTGGAAAATTTGGGGGAACTTTAAAAGACGTGAAAGCGACAGAACTTGGAGGAATCGCAATTAAGGCAGCGCTTGAAAGGGCGAATGTGTCCGCGAGTGATGTTGAAGAAGTTATATTTGGAACGGTTATCCAAGGAGGACAAGGACAAATTCCATCACGCCAAGCAGCAAGAGCGGCGGGCATTCCTTGGGAAGTGCAGACAGAAACAGTAAATAAAGTTTGTGCATCAGGGCTTCGCGCGGTTACGTTAGCGGATCAAATTATTCGAGCGGGTGACCAATCACTGATTGTAGCTGGTGGAATGGAATCGATGAGTAATAGTCCTTACATTTTACGAGGGGCAAGATGGGGATACAGAATGGGTAACAATGAAGTTATCGATTTAAACGTTGCCGATGGTTTAACGTGCGCATTCTCAGGTATACACATGGGTGTTTATGGCGGAGAAGTTGCAAAAGAAGATGGGATCTCTCGCGAAGCGCAAGATGAGTGGGCATACCGTAGCCATCAACGTGCAGTTTCAGCACATAAGGAAGGTCGTTTTGAAGAGGAGATTGTACCAGTAACGATTCAGCAAAGAAAAGGCGATCCTATCGTCGTTGCAAAGGATGAGGCGCCACGCGAGGATACAACGATTGAAAAATTAGCGAAATTAAAGCCTGTATTTGATAAGACGTCAGCAGTGACAGCTGGTAATGCTCCGGGACTTAATGATGGCGGTGCTGCACTTGTATTAATGAGCGAGGACAGAGCGAAGCAAGAAGGAAGAAAGCCATTAGCGACAATTTTAGCGCATACGGCAATCGCGGTAGAATCAAAAGATTTCCCAAGAACACCAGGTTATGCAATTAACGAATTGTTGAAAAAAACAGGCAAGACAATTGAAGATATCGATTTATTTGAGATTAATGAAGCTTTTGCGGCGGTAGCAATTGCAAGTACAGAGATTGCAGGGATTGACCCAGAAAAATTGAATGTAAATGGCGGCGCAGTGGCGATGGGCCATCCGATTGGAGCAAGCGGAGCGCGTATTATCGTTACACTTATCCATGCACTAAAGCAGCGCGGCGGCGGAATTGGAATTGCTTCGATTTGTAGCGGTGGCGGTCAAGGTGACGCAGTGATGATTGAAGTTAACTAATTTTAGAAGTTATATAGTTTATTAACAATTAAGGGGGAAGAAAAAATGGGTGTACAAAAGATTGTTGTAATTGGTGCAGGACAAATGGGGTCAGGAATCGCGCAAGTATGTGCAATGGCAGGATATGATGTGAAAGTACAAGATTTAAAACAAGAGCAATTAGATAGAGGGCTAGCTGTTATTACGAAAAATTTAGCTCGTCAAGTAGAAAAAGGTCGTATGAAAGAAGAAGAGAGAGAAGCGACTTTAAATCGTCTTACATGGACACTTGATTTAAATAGTGTAAAAGAAGCAGATCTTGTTATTGAAGCAGCTGTTGAGAAAATGGATATTAAAAAGAAAATCTTTGCGAATCTAGATGAAATCGCTCCAGAACACGCTATTTTAGCGACGAATACGTCATCGTTACCAATTACGGAAATCGCAGCGGTAACGAAACGACCAGAAAAAGTAATCGGTATGCACTTTATGAATCCAGTTCCCGTTATGAAACTCGTAGAAATTATTCGTGGTTTGGCTACAGATGACGCGGTATATGAAACGATTGAAGATATTACGAAAAAAATCGGGAAAGTGCCAGTTGAAGTAAATGATTTCCCTGGGTTTGTATCGAACCGTATTTTATTACCGATGATTAACGAAGCAATTTATACGTTATATGAAGGTGTAGCGACGAAAGAAGCGATTGATGAAGTAATGAAACTTGGTATGAATCATCCGATGGGTCCTCTGACGCTAGCTGATTTTATCGGTTTAGATACGTGTTTATACATTATGGAAGTGTTGCACGAAGGATTAGGAGATAGTAAATATCGCCCATGTCCATTATTACGTAAATATGTGAATGCAGGATGGTTAGGACGTAAAACGGGCCGTGGTTTCTACGTTTACGAGTAAATTCCTCCCTTTATTAAAATAGTGGTCTTACTAAATTATTAAAAAGATATATAGCAAACGGAGGCGAAGTACATGAATTTTCATTTTACTGAAGAACAGCAAATGATGAGGAAAATGGTTCGGGATTTTGCGCAGAAAGAAATAGCTCCCTTTGTTCCTAGTATGGAACAAGGGGTGTTCCCGAAAGAGATTTTGCAAAAGATGGGCGAGCTTGGATTAATGGGTATTCCAGCACCTGCAAAATACGGCGGCGCAGAAATGGATTTTATTTCTTACATTCTAGCAATTGAGGAAATTTCAAAGGTAAGTGCAACAGTTGGTGTAATTTTAGCTGTACATACGTCAGTTGGAATGAATCCGATTTTATATTTCGGAACAGAAGAACAGAAGCAGAAATACGTTTCTAAACTTGCGACTGGTGAATATTTAGGTGCATTTGCATTAACAGAACCAAATGCAGGATCAGATGCAGGAAGTTTGAAGTCAAGAGCTGTAAAAAAAGACGATCACTACATTATTAATGGATCAAAAGTATTTATTACAAATGGAGGTGAAGCAAGTACATACATTGTATTCGCTTCTACGAATCCAGAGGCAGGAAAAAGTGGTATTTCCGCATTTATAGTAGAGAAAGATACGCCTGGTTTAATTATTGGAAAAGATGAACATAAAATGGGGCTTCTCGGTTCGCGTACAGTACAACTTACATTCGAAGATATGAAAGTGCCAGCAGAGAATTTACTAGGTGAAGAAGGACAAGGATTCAAGGTGGCGATGGCAAATTTAGATGTTGGACGAATTGGAATCGGTGCACAGGCGTTAGGAATTGCTGAAGCGGCACTTACATGTGCGATTGATTATGCGAAGGAACGAGAGCAATTCGGGAAGCCAATTGCTGCGCAGCAAGGGATTGGCTTTAAACTTGCAGATATGGCAACAAGTGTAGAAGCGGCGAGACTACTTGTATATAGAGCGGCATCGCTTAGAGCTCAAGGGTTATCGTGTGGTAAGGAAGCATCTATTGCGAAGTTATTTGCTTCTAAAACAGCTGTCGAAGTGGCGATTGAAGCAGTGCAAGTATTTGGTGGTTACGGTTATACGAAAGATTATCCAGTAGAACGATTTTTCCGTGATGCGAAGATCACGCAAATTTATGAAGGAACGAGTGAGATACAAAAACTTGTTATTAGCCGTGCTTTATAAAAGGGCGAGGGGGAGACAGAAATGCATTTTAAACTATCAGAAGAACATGAAATGATAAGAAAAATGGTTCGAGATTTTGCTAAGAACGAAGTAGCACCAACAGCAGCTGAGCGTGATGAAGAAGAGAGGTTTGATCGTGCTTTATTTGATCAAATGGCAGAGCTTGGTTTGACAGGTATCCCATGGCCTGAAGAGTATGGTGGGATTGGAAGTGATTACTTAGCGTACGTAATTGCGATCGAAGAATTATCTCGCGTTTGTGCTTCTACAGGTGTAACACTGTCTGCGCACACTTCACTTGCTGGATGGCCGATTTTTAAATTTGGAACGGAAGAGCAAAAGCAAAAGTTTTTGCGACCGATGGCTGAAGGAAAGAAAATTGGCGCATACGGTTTAACGGAGCCGAGTTCCGGTTCGGATGCTGGTGGAATGAAGACAACTGCAAAGCTAGATGGAGACCATTACGTATTAAATGGTTCGAAAATTTTTATTACAAATGGTGGTATTGCTGATATTTATGTTGTTTTTGCGTTAACAGATCCTGAATCGAAGCAGCGCGGCACGAGCGCATTTATTGTAGAAAGTGATACGCCAGGGTTTTCAGTTGGGAAGAAGGAAAGTAAGCTAGGGATTCGCTCTTCGCCAACGACTGAAATTATGTTTGAAGATTGCCGTATTCCTGTAGAGAATCTACTTGGGGAAGAGGGGCAAGGATTTAAGGTCGCAATGCAAACGTTAGATGGCGGTCGTAATGGTATTGCGGCGCAAGCAGTTGGTATTGCACAAGGAGCTTTAGATGCTTCTGTAGAATATGCAAGAGAGCGCTATCAATTTGGGAAGCCGATTGCGGCGCAACAAGGGATCGGCTTTAAACTTGCAGATATGGCAACGGATGTAGAGGCAGCGCGCCTTTTAACATATCAAGCAGCTTGGCTTGAGTCTGAGGGGCTTCCATACGGGAAAGAATCAGCGATGTCAAAAGTATTCGCAGGTGATACAGCGATGAAGGTGACGACTGAAGCGGTACAAGTATTTGGTGGTTACGGTTATACGAAAGATTATCCAGTAGAGCGTTATATGCGAGATGCAAAGATTACACAGATTTATGAAGGAACACAAGAGATTCAAAGGCTCGTAATTTCTCGTATGTTAACGAAGTAGGAACGAAAGCGTAGGTATTTTCCTACGCTTTTTCCTTCCAAAAAAATAATAGAGAGAGGTGAAGGGGATGGTTAAACATAACGTACATGCATCCGTGAAAGATGAAAAATTAGTTGCGTTAAGACGTGAACAAATGATTAAAGGTGCGGTGCAACTGTTTAAGCAAAAAGGATTTCCGCGCACAACAACGAGAGAAATTGCGAAAGCGGCGGGATTTAGTATCGGAACACTTTATGAGTACATTCGTACAAAAGATGATGTTTTATATTTAGTTTGTGATAGTATTTATGAACACGTAAAAGAACGATTAGAGGAAGTAGTATGTACCGAGAAGGGGAGTATAGAAAGTTTAAAGATAGCGATAACGAATTACTTTAAAGTGATGGACGAGTTGCAAGAAGAAGTATTAATCATGTATCAAGAGGTCCGTTTTTTACCGAAAGAATCACTTCCATATGTATTAGAAAAAGAGTTTCAAATGGTAGGGATGTTTGAAAATATTTTAGAACAGTGTACAGCGAATGGGACATTTACATTAAATGAAAAGGAAATACAGCTTCTTGCACATAATATTTTCATACAAGGACAAATGTGGGGATTTAGACGTTGGGCCCTGCAAAAACTGTATACGCTTGAAGAATATACTGAAATGCAAATTAGGTATGTATTGCAAGGAGCCCATATGTTTCCGAAATAAGGAATGGACAAATTATAATTTTATTGCCATATAAAAGTTTCCCGTTTTTTTTGTAGCATATTTGTACGACTTTTGTTTATAATGAATAGTATGGATTTTTTTAAGCAGACCGTTATATATAAGGTTATATTTGAAGAAAGGAAGTGCCGCATAAGTGAATTTTAAGCAATATTCACCAGAAGAGCTAAAAGAATGTTCAATGATTGAAGTTGTACATAGCGTTTTAGGGGATAAAAGACAAGCAACGACATTCAACGAGTTGGTTCAAGAAATCGCTCAAGTGCTGGGACTATCTCAAGAGCAAGTTAATGCGAAACTCGCACAATTTTATACAGATTTAAACATCGACGGACGTTTCATTAATTTAGGAGAAAATCGTTGGGGGCTACGCAGCTGGTACCCATACGAGCAAATTGATGAAGAAATCTTACCGCAGCCAAAACCGAAGAAAAAACGTAAAGTTGAAGAAGACGGTTTTGACGACTACATTGAAGAAGATGAAGATGACTTTGACGATGCAGACGGAAATGCAGACGAAGATGATGTAGAAGATTTGGACAAGGTTCTTGAAGAAGAAGACGGAGATGACGAGGATCTTGATGATCTAGACGAAGAAGAAGAAGACTTCGCTGAAGAAGAACTTGAGTATGATGAAACTGAAGAAGAAGAAGAGGAAGAGCTGTAGTTCTTGACTTTTCATTATCGTCCATGTAGAATCATTTTTGGGCTCTTTAAAAAAGGACGATAATACTTTTAAAGTGTAAATATAAAAGAAAATTGCTCCCTACTTATTACTTTATGTGATGAGGGGAGCAATTTTCTTTTTTGTTTTTTGTTTAGAAAATAAAAAGAGTCTAACAATAAGATGGATACAGTGTTATCTACATACGTTGCGCTTTGCAACGGTGATTATATAACAGCAAAGTAGAAGGGAGCTTTTTCATGACTAAGTATATTTTTGTAACAGGCGGTGTAGTATCGTCTTTAGGAAAAGGTATTACAGCAGCATCTCTTGGAAGATTATTAAAAAATCGTGGTTTAAACGTAACGATTCAAAAATTTGATCCGTACATTAACGTAGACCCAGGGACTATGAGCCCATACCAACACGGTGAGGTATTCGTAACAGATGATGGCGCAGAAACTGACTTAGACCTTGGTCACTATGAGCGTTTTATCGACATTAACTTAAACAAATACAGCAACGTAACAACAGGTAAAATTTACTCTTCAGTTCTTCAAAAAGAGCGTCGTGGTGAATATTTAGGAGGAACAGTTCAAGTTATTCCTCACATTACTAACGAAATTAAAGAGCGCGTATACCGTTCTGGTCGCGAAACAAACGCGGACGTTGTTATTACAGAAATCGGTGGAACTGTTGGTGATATTGAGTCTCTACCATTCTTAGAAGCAATCCGTCAAATTAAGAGCGACATCGGTCGTGACAACGTAATGTACATTCACTGTACGTTAATCCCGTACTTAAAAGCAGCGGGTGAAATGAAAACAAAACCAACGCAACATAGCGTTAAAGAGCTTCGTAGCTTAGGTATTCAACCAAATATTATCGTTGTTCGTACAGAATTGCCTGTTTCTCAGGACATGAAAGACAAGCTTGCATTATTCTGTGACATCGATACAAAAGCGGTTATCGAAGCACGTGATGCAGATACTTTATATGCGGTTCCATTATCTCTTCAAGAACAAAATATGGACCAAATCGTTTGTGATCACTTGAAATTAGACAATCCAGCTGCAGATATGACAGAGTGGACTGCGCTAGTTGATAAAGTACGTAACCTTTCTAAGAAAACAAAAATCGCTCTTGTTGGTAAATACGTAGAGCTTCAAGATGCATACATTTCTGTTGTAGAAGCACTTCGTCATGCTGGTTACTCATTCGATACAGATGTAGAAGTAAAATGGGTAAATGCTGAGCACGTAACAGCAGAGAACGTAAAAGAATTAGTTGGCGATACAGACGGTATCCTTGTACCAGGTGGCTTCGGCGATCGTGGAGTAGAAGGTAAAATCGTTGCAATTCAATATGCTCGTGAAAACAAAGTTCCATTCTTAGGAATTTGCTTAGGTATGCAACTTGCATCAATCGAATTTGCACGTAATGTATTAGGATTAGAAGGAGCTAACTCTTCTGAAATTAATCCTGACACGCCTTATGCAATCATTGACTTATTACCAGAACAAAAAGATGTGGAAGACTTAGGTGGTACACTTCGTCTTGGTCTATACCCATGTAAGCTTGCTGAAGAAACAAATGCTTACAATGCTTACAATGAGCCAGTTGTATATGAGCGTCATCGTCATCGTTATGAGTTCAACAATCAATTCCGTCCGGATATGGAAAAAGCAGGATTTGTATTCTCTGGTACAAGCCCAGACGGTCGTTTAGTTGAAATCATTGAATTAAAAGAACATCCTTGGTTCGTGGCAGCACAGTTCCATCCAGAACTTGTATCTCGTCCAAACCGTCCACAACCATTGTTCCATGACTTCGTAAGAGCGTCTATTACGAATAAAGAGAGCAAGTAATAAAAAAAGCGCCTGAAATAGGGCGCTTTTTTTAATATTCATTTAACATTTCATCAATTGTAAATTTCAATCCGTGATAAGCAAATAAAGCTACAATTAAACTTGGGAACCCATAGCGGTTACCTTCATCATCTGGAATAAGGCCTTTTAACAGTTTTGTATCGATATGTACATCTGTGTATTGTTCCAGTGATTCCGTACCTTCTTGAATAGCCGAGATTCCAACGCTAGATTGACCTTCTTCTTGAAGTTTTTTTGCGATCTTTACAATTTCTTCATCCGTCGAAAAACGACTAATAAGAAGCACACGGTCCGCAGAGGTTACAGTTGCCAGTTCGCCGTTTTCTATTAAACGTTTTGCTTGTTTCATTGGTTCAGCACCGAATAATGCTTCTGAAACAATGCCTTCCATTTCGTTTGTACCGTGCAAGTAAATGAATCCGTCGCCAACTAATGCCTGGGCAAGTAGGCGAGCGCTATCTTCTAAGTTCATTTCTTCTTTTTGGGAAATTCTAGAGAAATATCCACCTAATTGAGTTGAGAAAATTTTTAACATGTTGTCGCTCCTTCCTTTCGTGTTCGCCGGTTCTCATTATAGCTCATTTTTTTTAAGAAGGGGAAATCGTAGGGGTAGCATAACGAAATAGTAAACGGTAAAATGAGAAAGAATAGGAAGGAATTTGGCAAAGAATAGCGAAAATAAATCGATAAGATATAAGAAGCTGTAAATCTTGTACTTACACAGAAAGGTTGGGAGTTATGGAAGGGAAAATTTTAATCGTTGATGATCAATATGGCATTCGTGTGTTATTGCATGAAGTGTTCCAAAAAGAAGGTTATCAGACGTTCCAAGCAGCGAATGGATTTCAAGCTTTAGATATCGTGAAAAAAGATAATCCAGATTTAGTAGTGTTAGATATGAAAATTCCAGGTATGGATGGTATAGAAATTTTAAAGCATGTAAAGGAAATTGATGAGAGTATTAAAGTAATTTTAATGACTGCGTATGGAGAGCTTGATATGATCCAAGAGGCTAAAGATTTAGGAGCTTTAATGCACTTTGCTAAACCGTTTGATATTGATGAAATTCGTCAAGCTGTGAGAAATGAGCTCGCTGTAGAGGCGTAAAAATGAATTTTTTATAAAAAATATGGAAAAAAGCGTTTACATGGACTATTGAGCAGGTGAATACGGTTGAGTTTTTGAGTACAAGTTGTTATCCTATTGAGTGTAGAAAGAAGTCCGGTATGTAGATATACATATTTTACCTTATCCAGGTCATACTACCAGCGATAAGAACTTATCGGATACAAAAAACGTTTTTTAGGAGGATTCACCATGCCTTTAGTTTCTATGAAAGAAATGCTAAACAAAGCACTAGAAGGAAAATACGCAGTTGGTCAATTCAACATGAACAACTTAGAGTGGACTCAAGCTATCTTAGCTGCTGCGGAAGAAGAAAAATCTCCTGTAATCCTAGGTGTATCTGAGGGTGCAGCTCGTCATATGACTGGTTTCAAAACAGTTGTAGCTATGGTTAAAGCTTTAATCGAAGAAATGAACATTTCTGTTCCTGTAGCGATTCACCTTGACCATGGTTCAAGCTTTGAGAAGTGTAAAGAAGCAATCGATGCAGGTTTCACATCTGTAATGATCGACGCTTCTCACCACCCATTCGAAGAAAACGTTGAAACTACTAAAAAAGTAGTAGAATATGCACACGCTCGTAACGTATCTGTTGAAGCTGAGCTTGGAACAGTTGGCGGACAAGAAGACGACGTAATTGCTGAAGGCGTAATTTATGCTGATCCTGCAGAGTGTAAACACCTTGTTGAAGCAACTGGTATCGACTGCCTAGCTCCAGCTTTAGGTTCTGTACACGGTCCTTACAAAGGTGAGCCTAACTTAGGATTCGCTGAAATGGAACAAGTTCGTGACTTCACTGGCGTACCTTTAGTATTACACGGTGGTACTGGTATCCCAACTGCTGATATCGTAAAAGCTATTTCTTTAGGTACTTCAAAAATCAATGTAAACACTGAGAACCAAATTGAGTTTACAAAAGCTGTTCGTGAAGTATTAAACAAAGACCAAGAAGTTTACGATCCTCGTAAATTTATTGGACCTGGCCGCGACGCTATTAAAGCAACTGTTGCTGGTAAAATGCGTGAGTTCGGTTCTAACGGTAAAGCGTAATAATAAAATTCCGTTTTGGAAACCGTCTAGTCTTTTAGACGGTTTCCTTTCGTTGTATAATGAAAGCGTGAACAAGTCTAAAGATTTTATAAAGTAAATTTTTGAAGCTTTAAATATAGAAAGTAATGTGCATAGTCCTATTAATAAATGTGATAAGTATCTGATTTATAATTCGATGAATAGTTAACCTTCACCTATTTATACTACAGGGGAACTGTAGGTGATGGTTTTTAGGGTGGAAAGAGTGATTGAGATTCTGGGGGATCTTCTACTTCTTTTTAAAAAGAGGTAGAAGATAAATACATTCACAAGAAGGGAGCTCAATATGGAAAAATTGCTAATTGAAGGCGGAAGAGCTTTAAATGGAACAATTCGTGTGAGTGGTGCAAAGAACAGTGCTGTTGCACTAATTCCAGCGACGATTTTAGCAGACACTCCAGTAACTATCGGTGGCGTTCCTAATATTTCGGACGTGAAAATGTTAGGAGACTTACTAGAGGAAATTGGAGGGAAAGTAACTTATGGGCATGAAGAAGAGATGGTAGTCGATCCTTCTAACATGGTTGCGATGCCTTTACCAAATGGAAAAGTGAAAAAATTGCGCGCTTCTTATTATTTGATGGGTGCAATGCTTGGCCGTTTTAAAAAAGCTGTTATTGGGCTTCCAGGTGGATGTCATTTAGGGCCACGACCGATTGATCAGCATATTAAAGGGTTTGAAGCGTTAGGGACACATGTTACAAATGAACAAGGTGCCATTTATTTAAGAGCAGATGAGCTACGTGGGGCGCGTATTTATTTAGATGTTGTTAGTGTAGGAGCTACGATTAATATTATGCTAGCAGCTGTACGAGCGAAAGGTAGAACTGTTATTGAAAATGCAGCGAAAGAGCCAGAAATCATTGATGTGGCCACATTATTAACAAGTATGGGAGCACGCATTAAAGGTGCTGGTACAGATGTAATCCGAATTGATGGTGTGGATTCTTTACACGGTTGTCACCACACTATCATTCCAGATCGTATTGAAGCTGGTACGTATATGATTTTAGGAGCTGCATCAGGAGGAGAAGTAACAGTTGATAATGTTATTCCTCAGCATTTAGAGTCAGTTACTGCGAAACTAAGAGAAGCTGGTGTTCAAGTTGAAACAAGCGATGACCAAATTACAGTGAACGGTAATAGAAGGTTGAAAGTAGTTGATGTAAAAACGCTTGTATATCCAGGGTTCCCAACAGATCTGCAACAGCCATTCACGACGCTTTTAACAAAAGCACACGGGACGGGTGTTGTCACAGATACAATTTACGGTGCACGTTTCAAACATATTGATGAACTGCGTCGTATGAATGCACAAATTAAAGTAGAAGGCCGTTCGGCAATTGTAACTAGCCCTGTTTTATTGCAAGGTGCAAAAGTGAAAGCAAGTGATTTGCGAGCTGGAGCTGCACTTGTTATTGCAGGATTAATGGCGGATGGAATTACAGAAGTGACAGGACTTGAACATATTGATCGAGGTTATGAAAATATAGTAGACAAGCTTAAAGGGCTTGGTGCAAACATTTGGCGAGAACAAATGACAAAGCAAGAGATTGAAGAAATGAAGAACGCTTAAAGTGGTGAGACCTCCGTTAATGGGGAGCGAAGAATCATCGTTAGCGGAAGTGCACTTTATAAAAAAACACGGTTCACAAAATACGGCAGAAATATTAAAGACTTAAAGGAGAGGGATTATCTTGGAAAGAAGTTTATCTATGGAGTTAGTACGTGTAACAGAGGCTGCAGCATTATCATCAGCGCGTTGGATGGGACGCGGGAAAAAGGATGAAGCAGACGGTGCAGCAACATCAGCTATGCGTGATGTATTTGATACAATTCCGATGAAAGGTACAGTTGTAATTGGTGAAGGTGAAATGGATGAAGCGCCAATGCTGTATATCGGAGAGAAATTAGGTACAGGATATGGTCCGCGCGTAGACGTTGCAGTTGATCCTTTAGAAGGGACAAACATCGTAGCAGCTGGCGGATGGAATGCACTTGCTGTTATTGCAATTGCAGATCACGGTAATTTGTTACATGCTCCTGACATGTACATGGATAAGATTGCGGTTGGCCCAGAAGCAGTTGGGGCAGTTGATATTGACGCACCTATTATCGATAACCTACGCGCTGTTGCGAAAGCGAAGAATAAAGATATTGAAGATGTTGTAGCGACAGTTTTAAACCGTCCACGTCATCAAGCAATTATTGAAGAAATTCGTAAGGCTGGTGCTCGTATTAAGTTAATTAACGATGGAGATGTAGCTGGAGCAATCAATACAGCATTTGACCGTACAGGTGTAGATATTTTATTCGGTTCTGGTGGGGCTCCTGAAGGTGTATTAGCTGCGGTTGCGTTAAAATGCTTAGGTGGAGAAATTCAAGGAAAGCTCTTACCACAAGACGAAGCTGAATTAGAACGTTGCAAAAAAATGGGCATTGAAGATATAAATCGCATCCTTCGTATGGAAGACTTAGTAAGAGGTGACGATGCAATCTTTGCTGCAACTGGTGTAACAGACGGAGAACTATTACGCGGTGTTCAATTTAAAGGTAGTGTAGGAACAACACAATCCCTTGTTATGCGTGCGAAATCAGGTACAGTGCGCTTCGTAGACGGGCGTCATAGCTTAAATAAAAAACCGAACTTGGTTATTAAGTAAAAAGCGTAAGCAGCTCGTTCAGAAAATGGGAGGAAGAAGTGAAGCCACCGACCATTCTAGCTGCTGAAGCTGGATTAAGTAAAAAGTGGAAGCGGCTCGTTCAGAATCGTAGGGCATTGGAGCTCTCTCGTTTGAAGCGCTTTTTGCTTCAAACGAGAGAGTTAAATGCCTTATCTATTCTTCCTTAAAATCAGGTGAGTAGAAAAAAGAACGAAATATAAAAAGCGAAGACAAATTTTCTTGTCTTCGCTTCTTGTATTTGTGTTTCAACGTATTGATTAAAACTAGATAAAAGGGTTACAATAGTGAATATTACCCTACTTGAACTTATTGCCTTTCATTATTAATTATTTGCCTTCCGTATTTTTTCCCTTTACCCATTTGAATAGAGAATAACGTTAAAGTGTGGTGTCTGAATGAATTTGTCAATTGCAGCATTAGAAAACATGAAATTAAAAGAATTATACGAGCTTGCGAAAGAATTTAAGATTTCGTATTATAGCAAATTAACGAAAAAAGAGTTAATCTTCGCTATTTTAAAAGCTCGAGCAGAAAAAGAAGGTTTCTTTTTCATGGAAGGTGTATTAGAAATTATTCAATCAGAAGGATTTGGATTCCTACGTCCTATCAACTACTCTCCAAGCTCAGAAGATATTTATATCTCGGCTTCGCAAATTCGTCGTTTCGATTTACGTAATGGAGATAAAGTTTCTGGTAAAGTACGACCTCCGAAAGAAAATGAACGCTATTTTGGATTGTTACAAGTTGAAGCTGTAAACGGAGATGATCCAGAGTCAGCAAAAGAGCGTGTGCATTTCCCTGCATTAACACCATTATACCCAGATCGCCAAATGAAATTGGAAACGGAACCGAAAAAGTTACCGACACGCATCATGGATCTAATCGCACCAGTTGGATTTGGACAACGTGGTTTAATTGTCGCGCCTCCAAAGGCAGGTAAAACAAGTCTATTAAAAGAAATCGCGCACAGTGTTACAACAAATCATCCGGAAGCAGAATTAATTGTACTTTTAATTGATGAGCGTCCAGAGGAAGTAACAGACATTGAACGTTCTGTTAAAGGAGATGTTGTAAGTTCTACTTTTGATGAAGTACCAGAAAATCATATTAAAGTAGCTGAACTTGTGTTAGAACGTGCAATGCGTCTTGTAGAGCACAAAAAAGATGTTATCATTTTAATGGATAGTATTACCCGTTTAGCGCGAGCTTACAACCTTGTTATTCCACCAAGTGGTAGAACATTATCGGGTGGTATCGACCCAGCTGCCTTCCATAGACCGAAGCGTTTCTTTGGAGCTGCGCGTAATATTGAAGAAGGCGGTAGCTTAACGATCTTAGCAACAGCGCTCGTTGATACAGGGTCTCGTATGGATGATGTAATTTATGAGGAATTTAAAGGAACTGGAAATATGGAACTTCACCTAGATCGTTCATTAGCTGAGCGTCGTATCTTCCCAGCGATTGATATTCGTCGCTCTGGTACGCGTAAAGAAGATCTATTAATTCCGAAAGAACATTTAGACAAATTATGGGGTATTCGTAAAACAATGCGTGATACACCAGACTTTGTTGAAGGTTTCTTGCGTAAACTTCGTCAAACAAAGACAAATGAAGAATTTTTACAAAACATTGTTGCAGACTCAAAAAGGTATGTAACAACTAAGTAAAGGGAAAAGATTGGGACTCGCTTATTTCATAGTAAGCGAGTTTTTTTATGTTTTTAAGGGAATATTAGAGAGAGTAATATATGGAAATAATTTTGTTTTTTGAGATGAAAATCATATTTGGGTCGAGAGCTTTAAGTGCCCTCCCATTCTGAGCGAGCCGCTTGTACTTTTAATTTTTAAAAAGACAAAAACAGGTAGTTGCAAAATGGAGTTAGCCTTGTTATAATTTCATCATATGTGTTTCATCAATATAGTTGTGTAAGCAGCTGAAGATGAAAAACTCTGTTTCGAAAATGATTCAGGGCGGAAGGAGATGAAAAGAATGAAAGCAGGAATCCATCCAAATTACAATAAAGTTGTATTTATGGACACGAACACAGGCTTCAAATTCTTAAGCGGGTCTACTAAAGGCTCTAGCGAAACTGTTGAGTGGGAAGATGGTAACACTTATCCATTACTAAAAATTGAGATCAGTTCTGATTCTCACCCATTCTACACTGGACGTCAGAAGTTTGCTACTGCAGACGGACGTGTTGACCGCTTCAATAAGAAATACGGTATTAAGTAATAAAGAACATAAAACAGGCAAGTGTATGTATTCGCTTGTCTGTTTTTTTTGCAAAAATATTAAACCTTTACCCTACTTTGGATTAGGAAAGTAGATGAAAGGAGAGCTCAATGTACTTAATGAATCAAAGTGGTTGGATTGAAGTGATTTGCGGGAGTATGTTTTCTGGAAAATCAGAAGAGCTCATCCGCCGTATACGCCGTACGCAATTTGCGAAACAACATGCGATTGTATTTAAACCATGTATTGATAATCGTTATAGTGAAGAAGATGTTGTATCACATAATGGGTCAAAGGTTAAAGCGGTGTCTGTTTCAGCTTCAAAAGATATATTTAACCATGTAACAGAAGAAATGGATGTTATTGCAATCGATGAGGTGCAATTTTTTGATGGGGACATTGTGGAAGTGGTGCAAATATTGGCAAATCGTGGCTATCGTGTCATTGTAGCTGGTTTAGACCAAGATTTCCGTGGTCTACCATTTGGACAAGTTCCTCAGCTAATGGCGATCGCTGAACATGTAACTAAATTGCAGGCAGTTTGTTCTGAATGTGGATCTCCAGCAAGTCGTACGCAACGTTTAATTGATGGAGAACCAGCGGCATTTGATGATCCAATCATTTTAGTTGGGGCTTCAGAGTCGTATGAACCACGTTGCCGTCATTGTCATGCAGTACCTACAAACAAAGATAAGTAAAACTCGCTATGTAGGGCGGGTTTTTTTCAAAATAGAGAGAATGAGCGGTGCGAGCCGCTTGCACTTTTAAATATTATCTAGCTCCAGCGGCTAGAATGGTCGGTGGTTTCGCTTCTTCCTGGACTCTCTTTCAGAAGCTCCAACCTCCTCCCATTCTGAGCGAGCCGCTTGTACTTTTAAATATAATTTGCGTTTTTTTGAGTAAGTACCATATACTATTTGTATTAGATACTAGGATGTAGAGGTGAATGATGTGTTAGATCGTTTGCAAGCTGTAGAAGATCGTTATGAGAAGTTAAATGAATTGTTAAGTGACCCAGAAATTATTAGTGATACAAACAAGCTTCGTGAATATTCAAAGGAACAATCTGATATGCAGGAAACGGTAGAGGTGTACCGTGAGTATAAAGATGTTCGTGAGCAATTAAGAGATGCGAAAGCAATGTTAGAAGATAAGTTAGACGCTGATATGCGTGACATGGTAAAAGAAGAGGTTTCTGAATTAGAAGGACAAGATAAAGAATTGTCAGAGCGTCTGAAAATTTTACTTGTTCCAAAAGACCCTAACGATGATAAGAACGTTATCGTTGAGGTTCGTGGAGCTGCTGGTGGCGATGAGGCGGCTTTATTTGCTGGTGACTTATACCGTATGTACAGCCGTTACGCTGAGGTACAAGGCTGGAAAACGGAAATTATCGAGGCTAGCTATACAGAATTAGGCGGATATAAAGAGATTATCTTTATGATTAACGGTAAAGGTGCATTCGCGAAGCTGAAATTCGAGAATGGCGCTCACCGTGTACAACGTGTTCCTGAAACAGAATCTGGTGGACGTATTCATACATCTACAGCAACTGTAGCTGTATTACCAGAGGCAGAAGAAGTAGAAATCGATATTCATGAGAAAGATGTTCGTGTTGATACATTCGCTTCTAGTGGTCCTGGTGGACAGAGTGTTAATACAACGATGTCAGCGGTGCGTTTAACGCATTTACCGACTGGTGTAGTTGTATCTTGTCAGGATGAGAAATCACAGATTAAGAATAAAGAAAAAGCGATGAAAGTATTACGCGCACGTGTTTATGATAAGTTTAGACAAGAAGCACAAGCTGAGTATGATCAAAACCGTAAACAAGCTGTTGGTACGGGAGATCGTTCAGAGCGTATTCGTACGTATAACTTCCCGCAAAACCGTGTTACAGACCATCGAATCGGTTTAACGATTCAAAAGCTAGATCAAATCTTACAAGGTAAGTTAGATGATTTCATCAATGCCTTAGTGATGGAAGATCAGGCTCAAAAGATGGAGGCAGCTGAGTAATGCGTGTCTATGAAGCCCTGAAATGGGCTTCTTCTTTTTTACAGGAAAATGGACGAGATGAAAATGCGGGAGAAATTGTCCTTTGTCATGTATTAAAGATGAACAGAACAGGATTACTGATGAATATGCGTGAAGAAATAACTACGGAACAAGAAAAAAGTTTTACGGAGTTTATCCACAAGCATGTAGAAGGTATTCCTATTCAATATATGATTGGTTATGAGATGTTTTATGGACGGTCGTTCTTTGTGAATGAAGAAGTATTAATACCAAGACCGGAAACAGAAGAGCTTATAGTGGGAGTATTAGAAAGAATTGAGCGCCATTTTGGTAAGGAGAAACTTCATGTAGCGGATATCGGCACAGGTAGTGGAGCGATTTCTATTACGCTTGCTTTAGAAAATGAAAACCTTCATGTGTATACGGTAGATATTGCGCAGGAGTCGATTGAAGTTGCAAAAGAAAATGCAAAAGCTTTGGACGCAGAAGTAACGTTCTATCACGGTGATTTATTGTCTCCATTTTATAAAACAGGTCAAAAGTTAGATGTTGTTGTTTCAAATCCTCCATATATACCGGAAGAGGATTGGCGTGGTCTTTCTCTTGTTGTGAAAGAGCATGAACCAAAGAGAGCGCTTGTTGGCGGTGAAGACGGATTAGATTTTTATCGCCGTTTTATGGAAGAATTGCCGAATGTGTTGCAGAAGAAAGCAATTGTCGCGTTTGAAATTGGAGTAGGACAAGGTGAGGATGTAAAGGGACTGCTACAACAAGCTTTTCCACATGCTCATGTTGAGGTTGTTTTTGATATTAATGGAAAAGACCGTATGGTATTTGCAGAGATGGAGTAAGGTATAAGCCTTACTCTATTTTTTTATGGGAAAATTCATATAGATTTTGAATTTAATAGTTTAGAAAGATGAAAGTCTGTCCACACTGTTTGTAGAAGGGACGGTGGAGGAAATGAAAAAACAAGTTATTGCTTATCTTCTTCTATTATTAATTGGTGCACAGTTGCTTGTGCAGTTTGGATATATGAAAGCTGATGCGAAAGGGCCCTCTGTTATTCCGAAAGAGGCCGTTCGATTACGAATTTTAGCAAATAGTGATTCAGATAAAGATCAGGCTTTAAAACGTAAAGTGCGTGATGAAGTAAAAGCACAAATTGATGGATGGGTAGCGGATCTAACTTCATTCGAAGAGGCAAGAAAAGTAATTCAAAGCCATATTCCAGAAATCGAAAAAACAGTTGCAAATACATTAAAAAGAGAAGGAAGCAAAGAGTCATTTCAAGTGAAATTTAGTAAGAATGTAAAGTTTCCTACAAAGGTATATGGGAATTTTATTTATCCAGCGGGAGAATATGAAGCAGTACTGATTACAATTGGAGAAGGAGAAGGGGCGAACTGGTGGTGTGTATTATTTCCGCCAATGTGTTTCTTAGATTTTTCGAGCGGTACAGCTGTAAGAAAAGAGGAGCATGTTGTGAAGGCTGAGTCTCCTGAAGAAGAGCAAGTGAAACAACCTGAAGAGGATATAGTAGATGCGCCAGAGAAAAAAGAGGATAAGGTGAAAGAGACGAAAGATGCAAAGAAGGAAGTAGCAAAAAAAGTAACGGCTTCTGAAAAGAAAGTAGTAAAAAATGAAACAAAAGTCGAAGAACAGCCTGTAAGTAAAGAAGAGACAAAAACTGTGGGAAAAGTGGAGAAATCTGTGGAGCAAAAACAAGAAAAACAAAATGAGTATGTAAAAGTAGAAGAGGAAGAGGAAAAGCCAGAAGTTAAATTGTTTATCGTAGAGGCTTTTACATCTTTATTCTCTAAATAGTACTATTAATAAATCCCTCCTCATATATAAAAATGAGGAGGGATTTATTATGAAGAAAGTGTATTTTGCTACGAAAGCAGATGTGGAAAGATTACATTCTTTTTTCGGACAAGCTAATAAAAAAGATGATAAAATAAATGAGTTGTACGTACAATTTATGATTTTGGAAGAGGCGGAAGAAATACGAGCTGTAATTGGTTATGAACAAAGTGGGGAAGATGTACTTATTCGTTCTTGTTTATTCACACCTCGTGTGGATAAACAGACTTTCTTATATTTTTTTGAAATGTTTTTGCAGTATATGAAAGAAAAAAATATTCGACAATTGTACTTACTAACAAATCATCCACAATCGATAACGATCTTTCAGTTTTTTGACTTTGTCACTGTAGAAAAAGAAAACGTGCCAGAGGGAATTCGACAGTTAGAACACTTTTGTAAAAATATAAAAGAGCCAAATGCAATAATACTAAATTGTCAGCTATTCACAAAGTTATCCACGGATTAATTAGGTTTATCCACATTTTGTGGATAAACCTTGTTTGTCTTTTGGATAAATATCATAGTAAACTAAAAATAGACAAGTATTTCATGGTAGAAAAGGACGTGGGAAAAAATGCATACAAATATGTGGGTTGTGGATAATGTTGTGGAAAGAAAAAAATATTATCCACAGTTACAAGAAGCAGCAAAATTATTAAAGGAAAATGAAGCGATTGCCTTCCCTACAGAAACAGTATATGGACTAGGTGCAAACGCGATGAATGATGAAGCGATCGCGAAAATTTTTGAAGCGAAAGGGAGACCGAGTGATAATCCACTTATTGTCCACATAGGTACAACATCTCAGTTAGATGGGATTGTGAAGGAAATTCCTCCAGTTGCAGAGAAGTTAATGGAACATTTTTGGCCAGGCCCGTTAACAATTATTTTACCTAGAAAAGAAGGGATTTCAGAGAAAGTAACGGCAGGACTTAATACGGTTGGAGTAAGGATGCCGGATCATCCAGTAGCGCTTGCTCTTATTGAGGAGGCAAATGTACCTGTTGCGGCACCAAGTGCGAATCGTTCAGGTCGTCCAAGCCCAACATTAGCTTCTCACGTATATGAAGACTTAAATGGAAAGATTGCAGGTATTGTTGATGGTGGTGCAACAGGAGTAGGGGTTGAGTCAACTGTAATTGATTGTACGAGCGCAGTGCCAACGATTCTACGTCCAGGTGGCATTACGAAAGAACAGTTGGAAGCGGTGATAGGAAATGTTTCTTTAGATCCAGCTTTAAAGGATGAGAAGGAAAAGCCTAAATCACCTGGAATGAAATATACACATTATGCACCGAAAGCGCCACTTAGTATCATTGAAGGATCGCGCGAGTTTATTCAGCATATTGTGGATAAGAAAAAGGAAGAAGGATTTAAAGTAGGGGTATTAACGACAGAAGAATATCAGCATGTATATAGCGCAGATGTTGTATTATCTTGTGGTGTGCGAAGCGATTTAGCTAGCGTTGCGACTAAATTATATGATGTGCTTAGAACGTTTGATGCAAGTGACGTGGATGTTATTTTTAGTGAGTCGTTCCCGAATGAAGGAATAGGGAATGCAATTATGAATCGTTTAACAAAAGCAGCGGGACATCATATTATTACTGAATGATAATGTACCTTTCGCAACAGAATATTTCTCCTCGGATAAGCATATTTTGAAGTAGCACGTCCGAGGAGGGACATGAATGACATTTGAACAATTAATGCCTTTAATAATTATGGCATTTGCCTTAGGTATGGATGCATTTTCGGTGAGCCTAGGTATGGGGATGATGGCCTTAAAGTTGAGACAAATCCTGTATATCGGTATGACAATCGGGATATTTCATATTATTATGCCCTTTATCGGAATGGTATTAGGACGTTTCCTATCAGAGAAGTATGGGGATTTGGCACATTTTGCAGGAGCTATATTATTAATTGGACTAGGGTTTTATATCGTATATTCGTCTATTTTAGAAAACGAAGAGACTAGAACGGCCCCTATAGGAATTAGTTTATTTGTATTTGCATTTGGCGTCAGTATAGATAGTTTCTCAGTAGGGCTTAGTCTTGGTATTTACGGAGCACAGACGATTATTACAATATTACTTTTTGGATTTATTAGCATGTTATTAGCGTGGTTTGGTTTACTAATTGGTAGACATGTGAAAGATATGCTTGGTACATATGGTGAAATAGTAGGTGGTATCATTCTGGTTGGATTTGGATTATATATCCTTTTTCCCTAGGTGGTTACGACAACTTATTATATGGGGTATTATTTTACAAATTTCAATTTTGGGTTGGATCAAGTTAATTCGTGAATGATAAGATAGTTCCTTTCTGTACATAGTTTTGTTTGTACTATACTTTATTGCACTAAAAAATTACAGATATAGAAAGGATGAGAAGAATGACGAGATTAAAGCAAGTTTTTGGTATTATTATTAGTTTTTTTGTTTTCTGGTTTAGTATGCTCGGTGTACAAATGTTTGCTGAGTTTTTAGATATTGAGTCATTAAAGTTTGTTGCGGGGAAAACGGAGGCAGCGCGTGCGTTTTATTCGCCATACCCGTTTTTAATTGTTTTCCTTATTACATTGCTTTCCCTATACTTCTTAGTAATTAAGCTTGGGGAACCGAAAAAAGAGAAATTCCCGGATTTAGAGGAAAAAAAGGAAGAATTATAAAAAAAATCCCCCGCTAAAAGCGGGGGATTTTATGTTTGAGTGATGAAGTTGAGCAAGTTGCTTCCGCTTTTAAATATTATCCAGTTCCAGCGGCTAGAATGGTCGGTGGCTTCGCGTCTTCCTGCGAGGCAAAAAGCGCCTCTACGTCAGAAGCTCCATCCTCCTCCCATTCTGAGTGAGCCGCTTCCACTTTTAAACTGGCCTCACCAATTCAAATTGTTCTCCTAGTTTTGCGTAGTTGTGTCCTGCTAGGCGGCTTATTGGTTTTAGTTCTTCGGCGTGAATACGGCCGTTTTCGTATAGGTGTTCTGCGATGTGGAAACGAACGACGCGTCCAATTAGTAAATCGCAAGCTGGTGAGTTTTCCGTTCCGCCAAGAGGGATTGCACGTTCTAATACGCATTCCATTCGAATGTTTGCTTCTTTCACACCTGGAACGGAGATGACGTCACTTTCAATGGGTGTTAGTTTTGCTAGTTCAATTTCACTTTCATTTGGAGGTAGATTGGCCGCTGTTTCATTGATCGCTTCTACGTAAGATTCATCAGAAATATGTACGACAAACTCTCCTTTTTCGATTGCGTTTCTGGAAGTGTCTTTCTGTTTTCCTTCTTTTCGTTGTACGGAAACTGAGATAAGTGGTGGATTGGCAGCGACGATATTGAAATAACTATAGGGTGCACCGTTCAATACGCCATCTTTAGTTACAGAAGTAACGAATGCAACAGGACGTGGAATGATACTCCCTGTTAGTAATTTGTAATTATCTTTTTCGGTTTGTTCGTTTGGATTAATGGATAACATGTTGTAATCCCCTTTCTAAATATGACGACTTATTGTTTGTTTACAAGATGCCAGTGGAAAACTCCTGCTGAAAATAATATTTTTGTTATATAAAAAGGAACTTACTTCAATCGCGATGAAGTAAGTTCCTTTTGAAGAATCTTGAAATCAAGATGAAAATTAAAGTAAAACGTATGCGCCAGGTCCGATTAAAGCTACACCGACAGCAACAGCGATTAACATTAAATTGTACTCAAATCCGTTTTGTGTGATCCAGTAACCGTTTTTTCCATGAACAGTGAAGATTGCCATTAACATTGTTCCGACGATAAATAATGAACCAATTGCAGTGAAAATACCTGATGCGAATAAGAAACCACCTAATAGTTCAGTTGCACCCGCCATAAATGCCATAAATACACCAGGGCGTAAGCCGATTGATTCCATCCAGCCGCCTGTGCCTTTTAAGCCGTAACCGCCGAACCAACCGAATAATTTTTGAGCGCCATGACCCATGAATGTAATTCCTATAATAAGACGAATAATAAGAAGACCGATATCCATCATTTTAAAACCCCCTAAAAGTTGTTAACTTATCTTATGTAAGTGATAATAAAATAGTTACTTACTTTAGTCAAGCGATTTTTGAAGAAGGTATGAAATAAATTTTACATATTAACAACAAAAAATAAAATGTAGTAAAGACCTCTAGACAAGTCAGGTAGAAAAAGAGAAAATATAAGTAGGAGTTAACTTTCTTATTGTTATTCAGACAATCAGAATTGACTGGAATTTTATGAAGCGCTACAATAAGAGTCTATTAGTAATGACGTAATTTATTTCAAAAGCGTTTTTACAATATAATATTCGAAGTATGAAGTCTTACATGTATCCCGATCTTTACTAGGGATTGCCCTATAAACTTTTAGGTAAATTATAAGGAGGACTATCCTATGTTTAAAAAATTATTCGGTCTTGGTTCAAAAACAAATGAAGAAACAATCGTAGCTCCATTAACTGGAGCAGTGAAAAATATTGAAGAAGTACCAGATCCAGTATTCGCTGGTCGTATGATGGGTGAGGGTGTTGCAATCGATCCTACTGAAGGTGTAGTTGTATCTCCAGTTGATGGTGAAATCGTACAATTATTCCACACAAAACATGCTATTGGAATTAAAGCGAAAAATGGTACAGAAATTTTAATCCACGTTGGATTAGAAACTGTAAAAATGGAAGGCGAAGGTTTTGAAGCTCACGTTTCTGAAGGCCAAGCTGTAAAAGCTGGAGATAAATTAATCTCATTCGACTTAGAATTAATCCGTGAAAAAGCGAAAAGTACAATTACGCCAATCGTTATTACAAATACAGATGCAGCTGAGTCTATTAAGACTACTGTAGGTGTAACAGCTACAAAAGGTTCAACAGAAGTAATGAAAGTTACAATGAAATAATTATTGTGCGAAAGGAATCTGTTTCATATGAAATGGATTCCTTATTTTGTTTTGTAGTGTGTGTATTATGTATGATAAAATACTTTGGGCACTTGGAAATAGGGTTTCACATATATGTGGATAAGGCGCATTTTTCTTAGAAAAAATATAAGAGAAATGCGCCTTTCCTATATTCACATTTCTTTTGTTCTATTCTAATGTACGCTATGATAAATGGTAGGAAACAGAAAAAAGGGGTGGGTTTAGATGAAACGAGTGCTATTTGTTTGCACTGGAAATACGTGTCGTAGTCCGATGGCTGAGGCTTTACTTCGTCATTACGGAGAAGGTGAATTTGAAGTGCAATCTGCTGGTGTTTTCGTCTATCCTGGAAGCGATGCATCGGTTTATGCGAAAGAAGCACTCGTTGAAAAGGGAATTTCAATCGATCATGCTTCACAGCAAATAAATGAAACTTTGCTTGATTGGGCTGATATTGTAATAGCAATGACAGAAAATCATAAGGGAATTATACTTGGGCATTATCCTAATAATGAAGAGAAAGTGTATACACTATATGGATTAACTGAAGGTGTAAGTAAGGATATTTCCGATCCGTTTGGAGGCTCTCTTTCTGTTTATAAGGAGACGTTAAAAGAGATGGAAGCTCTTGTGCAAACTTTATTGAAAAAACATTCAGAGGGTAATTAACTGTTACGATTTATTTAACCAATTATAACTAAAGTTAATTAAATATATCAGTAAGCCCTGCCAGTCAAGTGATTGGCTAGTAGTGAGGATTAACTGCGGGCAATCCCTAAAGCTGATTGAACTACAGCGTGGCTAGAAATAGAGAGCGTGAATGTTGCGAAAGCAGAAAAAATCAATCAGATATTCAAGGAGTTGACTTCTGATGATATTGGCGAAGAAAGTCAGACTGATTCCAACGCCTGAACAAGAAAAAGTGCTTAGAAACCATGCTGGTGCTGCAAGATTCGCTTATAACTATTGTAAAAGAATGAGTGATAGATACTATAAGCTATTTGGAAAATCTGTTCCACAGTTAGCTTTACAGAAACGATTTACAAAGATCAAGAAGCGAAAGAGATATGAGTGGTTAAATAACATCAACGCACAAGTTCCAAAACAGGCTTCAAAAGATTTTGATAAGGCGAGAAAAAATTCGTTCAAAAATCACAAAAATGGTTATCACACTTCTTATAAATCCAAAAAAGATTTAATCCAAGGATTTTATGCCAATTATGAAAAACTGATTATAGGAAAGAAAGTAGTTGATATTCAGTCCATTGGAGAAGTGAAAACAAGCCAACAACTACCAAGAAACAAAAAACCATCCAATCCAAGAGTTACATTTGATGGTCGTCACTGGTGGATTAGTGTAGGATTCCAAGAAGACTTTGAATCACAAGAACTAACCAATGAGTCGATTGGTATGGATGTTGGTTTAAAAGAGCTGTTTGTAGCTTCTAATGGTACGAAAGAACGAAATATAAACAAAGATGCCAAGGTTAAAAAACTTTTGAAAAGGAAAAAGTCAGCGCAAAGAGATATGT
>NZ_JAKUFP010000034.1:0-48506 GCF_022663495.1 Bacillus cereus group sp. BfR-BA-01383 | reverse complement strand
AACTCTCCAATAAAGTTAGTTTGTCTAGCATCTAAAAATAAAAATTGACGTTTCACGTTGTTTGTTTCGTTCAGTTTTCAAAGAACTTGTCTGTCGCTCAGAAGCGACTTTATTAATATAACATTTCGTTATATTTTCGTCAACAACTTTTTTCAATAAGTTGTTTTTCGTTTGTTTCTTTCGTTACCTTCCGTGGCAACGAATATAAATATACCAGTTTGATTATTAAAATGCAATAGTTTTTCTAATAAAATTTTTAACTTAGTAAAAAAGTATAAAAACAGTACATTTCTTCTATATAAATATAATTTCCACACCTATCATCCACTGTCTTCAAGTTCCTCATAGTAAAATAAAAAAAGCTTTGGAGAAATCTCCAAAGCTTAGTCTTGTTTATGACGCATAGCAGGGAATAATAGTACGTCACGAATAGATGGTGCATTTGTTAATAACATAACAAGACGATCAATACCAATTCCTAATCCGCCCGTAGGTGGCATACCGTACTCAAGAGCTTCGATATAATCATCATCCATCATATGAGCTTCATCATTACCTTGCTCGCGTTCTTTTAATTGAGCTTCAAAACGTTCTTTTTGATCGATTGGATCATTTAACTCAGTGAATGCATTTGCATGTTCACGTGCAACGATAAATAACTCGAAACGATCTGTGAATCGTGGATCTTCGTCATTCTTTTTCGCAAGTGGCGAAATTTCTACCGGATGACCGTAAATAAATGTTGGTTGGATTAATTTATCTTCTACTTTTTGCTCGAAGAACTCATTAATAATATGACCAACTTCCATTGTATTCTTAATTTCTACATTATGTTCTTTTGCAAGTTCACGCGCTTCTTCTACACTCATCGGATTCCAGAAATCTGCTCCAGAGTATTGCTTAATTGCATCTACCATATGAAGACGTGTCCATTCTGGTTCTAGATTAATTTCATACTCACCATATTGGATTGTTGTTGTACCCAATACTTTTTTGGCGATATGAGCAACCATATCTTCTGTTAGTTTCATAATATCATTATAATCAGCGTACGCTTCATATAATTCAATCATCGTAAACTCAGGATTATGACGAGTTGATACACCCTCATTACGGAATACTCGGCCTATTTCATAAACTTTTTCTAATCCACCCACAATAAGGCGTTTTAAATGAAGTTCAATTGCAATACGCATATATAATTCCATATCTAACGCATTATGATGTGTAGTGAAAGGACGAGCAGACGCTCCACCTGCAATTGCATGCATCATAGGCGTTTCCACTTCAAGATAACCATTGTCATCTAAATATCTTCTCATCTCACGAATAATTTTACTACGAGTAACGAACGTTTCACGGCTTTCCATACTTGTAATTAAGTCTAAGTAACGTTGACGGTAGCGTTGTTCAACATCTTTTAATCCATGGTATTTATCCGGTAATGGACGAAGAGATTTCGTTAATAGTGTAAATCCTGTTGCTTTTACTGAAAGTTCTCCAACATTCGTTTTGAACACTTTACCTTCAATACCTACTAAGTCACCTAGATCTGCTGTTTTAAACAATTCGTACTCTTCATCTCCAACAGCATCTTTACGAACATAAATTTGAACTTGCCCATGCAAATCTTGAATGTGTGCAAATCCCGCTTTTCCTTTACCGCGTTTTGTCATAATACGACCAGCGATAGAAACAGAGATTTCTTTCTCTTCTAATTCCTCTTTAGAGAACTCTCCATATAAGCTTAATAAGTCATTTGTTGAATTTGTGCGTTCAAATCGTTTACCGAACGGATCGATTCCCTGTTCACGTAAGTTATGTAGCTTTTCACGACGAACAAGCAATTGGTCGTTTAATTCTTCGTGGTTCATGTTATCCATGATATTGATATCACTCCAGCTCTATTAATTTTTATAATATATACAGTATAGCATTTTCTACTCAACTAGAAAAACTGCCAGCATCTAACTGGCAGTTCTTCTTTCTTTCACGTAATTATAGGAAGTGTATAGAAGAATGTCAATCTCCTATATCCCCTTATTAACCGACGTAAATTGTTTGTTGTTTCGCTTCTACTTCTTCTACAAATGCACCTAATACATTCGCAAGATCTTCACGTGTGTTACAAGTATTGATACCATTACGTACACTCGCGTTACCACGAACACCTTTTAAATACCAAGCCGCATGCTTTCTCATCTCTCTTACAGCGACATTTTCATTCTTTAAATCGATAAGACGATCTAGATGCAACATACATACATCAATCTTCTCACGCACTGTCGGTTCCGGCATTAATTCACCTGTCTCCAAATACTTCACTGTACGATAAATCATCCACGGATCACCAAGAGCAGCACGACCAATCATAACACCATCTACACCAACTTCATCAAGCATACGCTTTGCATCTTGTGGTGTTTCGACATCACCATTTCCGATAACCGGAATATTTACAGCTTGCTTTACTTGTTTAATAATATCCCAATCTGCTTTACCTTCATACATTTGCACACGTGTACGCCCATGAACTGCTACCGCCTGTCCACCAGCACGCTCAACAGCTTTTGCATTCTCAATTGCGAAAATATGTTCTTCATCCCAACCGATACGCATTTTAACTGTAACTGGCTTTTCAACAGCGTCTACAACTGCTGCTACCATTTCATATATTTTATTTGGATCTAAAAGCCACTTCGCTCCCGCATCACACTTAGTGATTTTCGGTACTGGGCAACCCATATTAATATCAATAATGTCTGCCGTCGTATATTTATCTACGTATTTCGCAGCATCTACAAGAGTTTCTTTCTCTCCACCAAAAATTTGTAAACTTAATGGCTTTTCTCTCTCATCGATATATAACATATCTAATGTTCTTTTGTTATTAAGTAATATCGCCTTATCACTTACCATTTCAGCACAAACTAAACCTGCACCAAATTCTTTTACCGTCAAACGGAATGCAGAGTTACACACTCCCGCCATCGGTGCTAATACAACCGGATTTTTCATCTCAATATTTGCAATCTTTAACAACCGACTTACTCCTTCCTTTACGGTCACTTCGGCATTAATTCATCTACTGAAACCTTTAATGCTTTCGCAACTTCTACTACAAAGTCTTGAGAAGGCGATCGATTTCCCCTCTCGACCTCTCCTAAAACAGATACAGATACCCCTAATTCTTTAGCAAATCCTTCTTGCGTATAACCTTTTAGCTTTCGAAAAGCACGAATGCGTCTTCCCCATTTTTCTGCTTCCATACCGTTACTCCCTCTCGCCTTTTCATTTCTTCTACTTGTGAACGTGAAATGTCTTGTTTGATATCTTGATTAATCTCTAACAACGGAACGATAACGAAAGCTCTTTCGAACATCCGCGGATGCGGAACAATAAGATTCTCCGCTTCAATATTTTCTTGATTATATAGTAAAATGTCAAGGTCGATGGTCCTCGGACCCCACCTGATTTCCCTTTTTCTTCCTAGGTCATTCTCTACCTTTTGTGTTACTTTCAATAATTCTTGCGGTGATAAATTGGTAGAAATTTTTATAACCAAATTTAAAAAGCAATTTTGGTCAGTATAGCCAACCGGATCAGTTTCATATACAGACGAAATATCATCAACTTGGATATACGGGTTTTTATTTAAAAACTGAATCGCTTCAGTTAAATACGTATAACGCTCTCCAATATTCGAACCTAACGCAATGTACGCTATATTATTCATGGTCGTTCTCTCGTAATTTCTACTGCTACAGCACGATAATGCCCCGGTATTGGCGGATCTGGTTTAATTACCTTAATCGTACACCGTGAAATACTCTCATATTGTTTCAATATATCTGTAGCGATATTTTCAGCGATACTCTCTACAAGCTTATACGTTCTATCTTCAACAACTTTTCTACATAGTTCGAAAAGCTCCCCGTAATTGACAGAATGCTCCAAGTCATCACTTTCTCCTGCACGTTTCAAATCCAATTCCACCGTTAAGTCCACTTTAAATCTCTGTCCTAACTTATTTTCTTCTGGGAATACACCATGATAACCGTAAAACTCCATATCATGGACATAAATTTTATCCAATTACTTTACCCCCTTACCAATCATCGCGTCCATCATCTTAGCCATACGCGCCATTTCTTTCACATCATGAACACGAACAAACTCACAGCCTTTTTCAATACCAAGACAAACGGTAGCACCCGTTCCTTCAAGACGCTCCTCCACCGGTAAATCTAATACATGCCCAATAAAGGACTTTCTTGAAGTACCTAATAGAACTGGGTAACCCAATACATTTAACTGCTCTAAATTACGCATCGCTTCTAAATTTTGCTCAGGTGTTTTTGCAAAACCAATGCCTGGGTCTAAAATAATATTTTCATCTCGTACACCAGCATCTTTAGCAATTTTTATACTGTCATGCAAATCAGCAATCATATCAGCCATTAAATTACGATAATTCATATTACCGCGATTATGCATTAAGATGATAGGTACATCATAATGAGCTGCAACTTCAGCAATCTTCGGTTCCGCCTTCGCCCCCCAAATATCATTAATAATGCGAGCACCCGCTTCAATCGCTTGTTTCGCAACTTCAGCTTTATACGTATCAATAGAAATAGGCAATTTCACTTCTTTTGAAACCGCCTGAATCATCGGAACAACTCGTTTGATTTCTTCTTCTACTGAAACTTTAGCGAAACCCGGGCGAGTAGATTCACCGCCGATATCAATAATATGAGCACCTTCATTTTTCATTTCTTTCGCATGGCGCACCGCAGCATCTACTTCGTTGTAACTCCCGCCATCAGAAAACGAATCTGGTGTTACATTTAAAATCCCCATAATCAATGTCTTTTCATTTAAATTCAATGTATATTCGCCGCAGCGCAAATCATAATCCCACTTCAAACTACACATCTCCTCTTCGCAATTCATTTCTGCTCCACAATTGCTCTCTCTGCATTTCATAAAGATCCATAAATCTTTTTGTAACCATTCCCGCTTTACCCGGGAAATCTTCTCCCTCTATACAATAAAGAGGGACAATCTCTTGAATAGAGTTCGTTACGAACACTTCATCCGCTGAAAGCAACTCATCTTTTGTAAAGAAACCTTCCTTTACTTCTATACCCAGCTCTTCAGCAACCTTTATAATAAACGCACGAGTGATCCCGTTTAAAATCCCTGTTTCTAATGAAGGAGTATACAAAGTATCTCCCTTAACAAAAAAGAGATTCGAAACAATACCCTCTGCAACATAACCTGCTTTAGTAAGGAAAATACCTTCCTTATTCACACCATTTCCAATTTCGCGTTTCCCTAAAATGTTATTTAAATAATGATGGGACTTCAAGCGAAATGCACCCTCTGGTGTATTTCGCACTTGTTTTAAAATAACCCCTTCTTTTTCCACTATATCCCCTGGGGCTGCCAAAGGTTTTATAAAAACAATAACCGACGGCTCTTCATACATTTCCGTTTGCAATCCTATTTCATCTACACCCGCCGATACATTAAAGCGTACATATGCATGCTCCAATTCATTCTTAACGAGCAGATTTTTCAAAATAAGCATTACGTCATCTTTTGTCATGGTCCATTTAATTTGCAATGTATCCAGCGCATCTATTAAACGAGCATAATGATCATCCAACAGGAAGGGATGACCATTATAAATACGAAACGTCTCAAAAACTCCAAGCCCATATAAATAACCATGGTCATAAGGAGAAATTTTTGCTTCACCCGCTTCTACGTACTCACCATTTACGTAGATTAACATGATGTCACGCTTGGACTATATTTACGAATGAAATTCTGTAGTAACTCTTTCCCATGAGAAGTCATAATAGATTCCGGATGGAACTGTACACCTTCAATTGGTAACGTTTTATGACGAAGCGCCATAATCTCCCCTTCCTCTGTCCAAGATGTTACCTCTAAGCAATCTGGTAACGTCTCTTTCTTAACAATAAGGGAATGATAACGCGTTGCAGTAAATGGATTAGGAATGTCCGCGAAAATCGTCTTTCCGTCATGATGCATAAGCGAAGTTTTCCCATGCATTAATCGCTCTGCTCGAACAACTTCTCCACCAAACACTTGTGCAATGGATTGATGCCCAAGGCAAACTCCAAAAATTGGAATCTTTCCTGCAAAGTATTGAATAACCTCCATACTAATACCCGCTTCATTCGGACTACACGGACCTGGTGAAATCATTAAAAAGTCCGGTTTCATATTCTCAATATCTGAAATAGTCACTTCATCATTACGCTTAACAACAAGCTCTTGTCCAAGTTCCCCAAGAAACTGCACTAAATTAAATGTAAAAGAATCATAATTATCAATCATTAATATCATTTCTCTCACCTAACCGTTTCTTCGCTACTTTCTTTTGCACGCCATAAAGCAATCGCTTTTTTTAACGACTCTTTATATTCATTCTTCGGATTTGAATCAATTACAATTCCCGCTCCTGCCTGTACATGCACTTGTCCATCTTTCGCAAGAAGCGTCCTAATGACAATATTCAATTCCGTATCTCCAGAATAACCGATCCAACCAATTGAACCTGTATAAATCCCTCGGCGGACAGGTTCTAATTCTTCAATAATTTCCATCGTACGTATTTTCGGGGCACCAGTAATTGTTCCACCAGGAAATACAGCCTTCACTAAATCGAAAGCATCTTTATCTCCTTCCACCTCACCACGTACATTAGAAACAATATGCATAACATGTGAGTATTTTTCAATCACCATAAATTCATCTACTTCTACAGTTCCATATTTACAAACGCGCCCTAAATCATTTCGTTCTAAATCTACAAGCATTACATGCTCTGCTCTTTCTTTTTCATTCTCAATTAATTCTCTTGCCAATTCTTCATCCTCTTGCTCATTCGCTCCTCGGGATCTTGTACCAGCAATCGGCCTTGTACTTACTTCTTTCCCTTGTTTCTTAATTAGTAATTCTGGCGATCCACTAACAATTTGAAAATCACCTAGCTCCAAGTAACCCATATATGGAGATGGATTAATTTCACGAAGACTCGTATAAATTTCTAGCGGATGTGTTTGTAACGTTCTTTCTTGTCTTGTTGACAAGTTAACTTGAAATACATCACCATTCCCAATATATTCTTGAATGCGTTCAACAGCTTTCATAAAACCTTCTTCTGTAAACGCAACTACCTCATTGTTGTTTTCCGGACGCTCAAACGGTATAGTCACTTCAGGCACTTCTTTCACCCAAAGATCTCTCCATTTATTCAATCGCTCTTCTGCCTCTTCATGTTCGTCTACATAATGTGTAATAATCCATAACACTTGTTCTTTTTGATCGTACAAAAACACGTCATCAAATAATAAAAAGAATATATCAGGTATATTCAAATCATCCTCTGCAAGAGAAGGAAGTTTTTCGATATAACGGATACAATCATAACTAAAGTAACCAATTGCACCACCTTGAAAAGGCGGGTACTCTGGATTATAGTCTGTTTTCCATTTCTCCATATATTCTTGCATTAAATCTAATGGGTTTCCTCGTTTTATTGTTTCCTTACCACTTTCACTTATATGTAACGTCTCACCCTTCCCTTGGATTACCGCTACTGGATCCAGCCCCACAATGTTATAACGACCACCGCGGCCACTTTCTAATAAAATATGTTGCGGCTTATCCTGAGAAAGAAATTTATACTGCTTAAAAAAATCTAACTGATATGGAATAGAAAGCGCTAAAGATTTTCTTCGTTGCATATCAACACCCCGTCTTCTTTTATCCCACCCTCTTAGATGAACCACCTCAAACTACATAAGTTATTTATATAGAGAATGATTATACTCGAAGGCTCGTGAAAATAAATTAATTATACTACCTCTTATTTTACATGAAGTTTTCTAGTCATTCACTCTTTTCCTATTTCCAATCCAAAAAGAAAAAGCATCCTTTTTCAAGGATGCTTTTTCAATCATATTTAATTACGATTCAAATTGATAAAGCGGTGTACTTAAATAACGTTCACCGTTACTTGGGATAATAACAAGTACCTTTTTCCCTTTACCTAACTTTTTCGCAACTTCTGTTGCTGCATAAACAACTGCCCCTGAAGAAATACCAACTAAAATGCCTTCCTCTTTAGCTACTCTTCTCGCATATTCAAACGCTTGCTCTGTTTTCACTTGAATAATTTCATCATATACTTCTACATCCAATGTTTCTGGAACAAATCCTGCTCCAATTCCTTGGATTTTATGTGGTCCTGGTTTCCCGCCAGATAATACTGGTGAATCCGCAGGTTCTACTGCATAAATTTTAATATCTTTATACGCTTCCTTCAATACTTCACCAGCACCGGTAATTGTCCCACCTGTACCAATACCCGCAATAAACGCATCTAATTGATCACCCATTTGTTCAACAATTTCCGGACCCGTTGTTAAACGATGAATTTCTGGATTCGATTGATTTTGGAACTGTTGTGGGATAAAGTAGCCATGCTCTTTTGCTAATTCAGTCGCTTTACGGATCGCTCCACCCATTCCTTCAGGACCTGGAGTCAATACTAATTCAGCACCGTAAGCGCGTAATAAATTACGACGCTCAACACTCATTGTTTCTGGCATTACTAAAATTGCCTTATATCCTTTAGCAGCCGCTACCATCGCTAAACCAATTCCTGTGTTACCACTTGTTGGCTCAATGATTGTATCGCCTTCTTTTAATAATCCTTTTTTTTCAGCATCTTCAATCATAGCTAATGCAATACGATCTTTAACACTGCTTCCCGGATTCATAAATTCTAATTTTAAGTATATATCTGCGCTGCCTGATTCTACGATGCGGTTCAACTTAACGATCGGCGTTTTCCCGATTAATTCTGAAACTGATTGTGCCACTCGCATTCCTGTCACTCCTAACACCGAGTATTTTTATTGGTTTTATCTATATTTAGATTTTGTCAGAAAATTCCCTGTTTGTCAATCTGTTTAGAGGATCGTTTTCCTTAATCCCTTTATTATAAATTCTCAATTAAATTTGTAATATCTTCTTTAGAGAACTTATGTCGTTCATTACAGAAATGGCAATGAACTTCTGTCTCTTCTTCTTCTTCACGAATTTGCTCTAACTCTGTTTTACCTAAACTAATTAACACGCTCTCAATACGTTCGCGTGAGCACGTGCAATTAAATTGAACATCCATCGTTTCTAATACTTTTACTTTATCTTCCCCAAGGACTGCATATAGTACCTCTTCTGGAGAAAGCCCCTGTTCGATCAATGTTGATACAGGAGGGATTTTTTGCAAACGATCTTCAATGAATGAGATTGTTTCCTCCTGTGCGCCTGGCATAATTTGAAGAATAAATCCACCTGCTGCTAATATGCTGTCATCTCCATTTACAAGAACACCAACACCTACAGAAGAAGGTGTCTGCTCAGAAACTGCGAAATAATATGTGAAGTCTTCTCCTAATTCTCCCGAAACGATTGGAGATTGGCCGACAAACGGCTCACGCATACCAATATCTTTAATTACTGTTACAAATCCTTCTGTACCTACCGCTTGATATACACGTAATTTTCCTTGTTCTGTTCCTTCAAAATCAACATGTGGATTCGTTACATAACCACGTACATCTCCATTTGCATGAGCATCTACTAAGATCGGGCCAATCGGACCGTTACCTTCTACCTTAATTGTTAACTTTTGGTCACCTTTTAACATCGCTCCCATTATTGTTCCGGCAGTTAACGAGCGACCAAGTGCTGCTGAAGCTGTTCTCCATGTATCATGACGTTTTTGCGCCTCACTTACCGTGTTTGTTGTACGCACACTATACGCACGTACTTCTCCATCAAATGCTAACGCTTTTACTAAATAATCTTTCATACCTGTTTATTCACCTTTCTCATGCTGTAAATTTGCATTACGTTCATATAACATATACAAACCTTTTAACGTTAAGAATGGATCTACAATATCAATTACATTTGATTCTTCTGAAATTAATTTCGCTAGTCCACCTGTTGCAATAACTTTCGGTTCTTGTTTAGCTTCTTCTTTCATACGCTTAACAATACCTTCCACTTGTCCAACGTATCCATAAAGAATACCTGATTGCATCGCACTTACTGTATTCTTCCCAACAACACTACTTGGTTTTGTAATTTCAATACGAGGAAGTTTTGCCGCCCTACTATATAAAGCCTCTGCTGAAATCATAATTCCTGGCGTAATAACGCCACCCATATAATGCTTTTCTTCGTTAATATAACAATATGTAGTAGCCGTACCAAAATCAACAATAATAAGCGGACTTCCATACAAGTGAATTCCTGCTACCGCATTTACAATTCGGTCCGCGCCTACTTCACGTGGATTTTCATATTTAATATTCAAGCCAGTTTTTATTCCAGGCCCTACTACAAGCGGTTTAATTTTAAAATACTTTTCACACATACGCTCTAAAGCGAACATAATTGGCGGTACGACTGAAGACACAATAATACCTTTCACATCTTCAAACGAAAGACCCTCATGCTCAAGCAACTGCTTTACAAGCATCCCATACTCATCTTCTGTTTTATGACGATCTGTTTCCATGCGCCAATGCTGACGAAGTTTCCCCTCTTCAAACACACCTAATACCGCATTTGTGTTCCCTACATCCAATACAAAAATCATATTCTCACCACTTATCTTATTTAATCTATATCTGTGCAGTATGTATAAAACTTATAAAAACATCATATCACACATACTTATATAATCAGTTTTTCTATACTCATCATTGTACAAAAAGATTGCTCTCTATTTCAATTTTTAATAATAGTTTTATTTAAATTCTTTTGTCATTAAATTCATTCCACAAATAAAAAAGGAGTGACCACTGTCACTCCTTCATCTCTTACTTATCTTCTGCGTCTTCATCATCTTTCTTCATGTTGATGTTTACTTTCACATCATCTGAAGATGTTGGACGCTCTGGCAATCTGCCGTAATCATATAAATGATTGATTTGCTCTGCATCTAATGTTTCTACTTCAAGTAACGTTTTCGCAATAATATCTAGCTTATCACGTTTTTCAGTAAGAATTTGTTTTGCACGAGCATAACAGTCTTTCATAATAGTTTGCATTTCCACATCAATTTCATGTGCAATTGCATCGCTATAATTTTGCTCTGAGTGGAAGTCTCTTCCTAAGAATACCTGACCACCTTGTGAGCTACCGAATTGCATTGGTCCAAGCTTATCACTCATACCGAATTCCGTAACCATACGTCTAGCAATACCAGTCGCACGTTGGAAGTCGTTGTGAGCACCTGTACTTACTTCACCAAATACAATCTCTTCAGCTACTCGACCACCAAGTAAACCAGTGATTTTATCAAGTAACTCTGGTTTTGTCATGAAGTAACGATCTTCTTTCGGAAGCATTACCGCATATCCACCAGCTTGACCACGAGGGACAATGGTTACTTTATGAACGATATCTGCCTCATCAAGGACAACACCAATTACAGTATGGCCAGCTTCATGGAATGCAACGATATTACGTTCTTTTTCAGAGATAACACGACTTTTCTTAGCAGGACCTGCAATAACACGATCCGTTGCTTCATCGATGTCACTCATATCAATTTTCTTCTTATCTTGACGCGCAGCTACTAAAGCAGCTTCGTTTAATAAGTTTTCAAGATCGGCACCAGAGAATCCTGGTGTACGAGTTGCAATTGCTCTTAAGTTGACATTCTCATCAAGCGGTTTATTACGAGCGTGTACTTTCAGTACAGCTTCACGACCATTTACATCTGGACGATCTACTGTAATTTGACGGTCAAAACGACCTGGACGTAATAATGCTGGATCAAGAATATCAGGACGGTTTGTCGCAGCGATGATAATAATACCTTCGTTTGCACCGAATCCATCCATTTCAACAAGCAATTGGTTCAACGTTTGTTCACGCTCATCATGACCACCGCCAAGACCCGCGCCACGTTGACGTCCTACCGCATCAATTTCATCAATGAAAATGATACAAGGAGCATTTTTCTTTGCATTTTCAAATAAGTCACGTACACGGGATGCACCGACACCGACAAACATCTCTACGAAGTCAGAACCACTAATAGAGAAGAACGGAACGCCTGCTTCACCTGCAACAGCACGTGCTAATAAAGTTTTACCTGTACCTGGAGGTCCCACTAATAGAACACCCTTTGGAATACGGGCACCAACTTCAGCGAACTTACGAGGGTCTTTCAAGAATTCAACTACCTCAACAAGTTCTTGTTTCTCTTCATCCGCTCCAGCAACATCTCTGAAACGAATTTTTTTCTTTTCATCATTGTATAGCTTCGCCTTACTTTTCCCGAAGTTCATAACACGGCTACCGCCACCCTGAGCTTGGTTTAATAAGAAGAAGAATAAAATGAAGATAATGACAAACGGAATGATAGAAGTAAAGAATGTTACCCAAGCACTTGTTTCTTCTGCTGGTTGATACTTAACTTCAGCACCTTGCGCTTTATCATTAATTTTCTTTTGTAATTCCTCAGTATTTGGTGCATAAGTAACAAATTGTTCTCCTTGACTAGAAGTATTGAATTGTCCTTTTACTTCAAATACACCATTTTTCGGTTGAAGTTGCACATTGCGCACTTCACCCTTTTCTAGTTTAGTAATGAATTTATCGTAGCTAACTGGTGTCGTTTTTTGCGTCGAACCATTAAAATAGCTCACAATTCCAATTACTACTAAGAATATCAGTAAATAAAAGATGGTATTACGGAAGATACGATTCATTCCTAACCTCCTCTCACGGCATAAACACTATAGTAAATCGTAACATAGAAAAACTTTCCTATACAATTGTAACGCCTGTATTTAATTAATTTGAGTAAACACTTGGTTTTAATACTCCCACATAAGGAAGATTACGGTACTGTTCTTTATAATCTAATCCATATCCTACAACGAATTCATGCGGAACAGTAAACCCAACATAATCTGCTTTCAGATCAACCTTACGGCCTGTTGGCTTATCTAATAACGTAACAATTTTTACAGATTTTGCTTTACGATATTTGAATAGATCTACTAAGTAGCTTAGTGTAAGACCGCTATCAATAATATCTTCAACGATTAAAATATCGCGACCTTCTACAGAAGTATCAAGGTCTTTTAAAATTTTCACTTCACCTGTTGAAACTGTAGAGTGACCGTAGCTAGATACAGCCATAAAATCCATTTCAAGATATGTATCTGTTCTCTTTAATAAATCTGCCATAAATGGCATTGCGCCCTTTAATACACCAATTGCAAGAGGTACTGTGTTTTTGTAATCCTCTGCAATAATTGCACCTAGTTCGCGCACCTTTTCTTGTATTTGTTCTTCAGAAATTAATACTTTTTCGATATCTTGATTCATCATTTCATTATCCTCCCGGAAGACTCCTTGCTTTTGTAGTGAATAATCATATATTTATCCTTCTTTGCTATTTCTTTCGAAATAGCAAATGCAGATCGCTTCAACAAGGGTACCCAAATAATATTTCCACTTGCATCACAAACGACCGGCCATTCTTCCCTTTTTTCTTTTGGTACTTTCGCTTCGATAAAAATAGCTTTTATCTTTTTTGTGCCATCCATACCTTGTATTGACATGCGATCTCCATTTTCTCTAGAACGAATACGAAGTGGATATGATATATCATTATACTTAGCAACAAATACTGTTTCATTCATGTTACTTGGTATATCTTCGCTCACCTCTGTTACAAGTTTATCTCCGTTTGATAATGTAATTATCCCGGGTACTGATAAATCTTGCGAAAAAGGAGAAACAATTTCTTGTTTAAATCTAAAGCTACACTCCTCGTATGTGCGGACAATTTTTAAATCACCTGGGAAATCAAGTGAACCCGAAGGTTGTGTCCGTTTAAAAAACTCAATCACTTTGTCAATATGTATAGAAGAAAGAGAAGACGGAATCTTATATTCATAAAGATAATTTAATATTAGTTGAATCCCTCTCCTTTGTAAAGGCAAAGACATGGATTCGAAGGCAGGAATTGATAAGCTAATTTGTTTATCACTTTTTTTTGTAATTACTTTATTCATTTTCTCAAAAGCTAATTCCTGCAAATAAGCCTCATCCTCTTGCATCTGCACGCTAAATTTTTGAAATTTCTCATGCACTTGTGGGTTTTCTTCTTTCAAATGAGGAAGAACATATTTACGTAATCGATTCCTTGTATATACTTCCTTTTTATTACTCGGATCGATACGGGGAATTACATTTAGCTTATTACAGTAATCAATGATTTCTTCCTTTGTTACTCCAAGTAACGGCCTAATTAAATATCCATTATGAAAAGGACGCTTCACCGCAATTCCTGCATACCCTTTCGGAGTACTCCCTCGTACAAGGCGCATTAAAATTGTCTCTACTTGATCATCTCCATGATGCCCAAGAGCTACATATCTCGCATCATATTTCTTCATTATTCTTTCCAAAAATGCATATCTGCATTCTCTAGCAGCAACCTGCGCATTCATCCCGTATTGTTTTTGATATTGCGACACGTTAACCCTTATCGTTTCACAAATAACTCCAAGTCCTCTACAAAGATCCTGCACAAACTGTAGATCCTCATGCGATTCATCGCCTCTAAACATATGATCCACATGCGCTACTACAATTCCCAATTGTTTTTCTGCTCTTTTTTCTAACAAATAATATAGAAGAGCTAAAGAGTCAGGACCACCAGAAACTCCTACAACAATTGTTGAACGTTCCTTTAATACATCATGCTGCTTTACAAAGTCATCTACCTTCTCAACAAATGTATCTTTCAACTTCGTAATCACCTTTCATTAAACAAGAACAGCAACGTTAATTGCCTTGTCTATAATGGTACAACTTTTACAAACATTGTGCAAAAAAAAGATATACAAAAATTACATTTTTATCTTACATCCTCCGTGCATATTCACAAAAATAATAGCATTAACTTTTCCTACAAAAAAACCTAGGCATCTACCTAGGTTTTTTTGGAATATACTTATATTAATCAACAGCGGATAACCACCTACTGAATAAAAGTTCACTTTATTGCGCCTGCATTCCTACAATCGGAATCGTAGCCCACTTAGGCATATTTTTCTTCACTTTCGCCACAACAATAGTCATATCGTCATTTATATAACCATCACAGGAGCGAATCACTTCTTCCATAATGATATCAGCAATTTCTTGCGGGTCTTCAGTTTGCAATTCTTTAATTTTTCGTTTCATCCATAGTTCATGATTCTCCACATGCTGCGCTCCCTCAAAGATCCCATCACTCATCATAATAAGGATATCGCCCGTTTTTAACTGCTCACCCACCACATCAACTTCAACATCTTCGATAATTCCCATCGGCAAGTTACTTGCTTCAATTTTCAAAATATTATTTGCGCGTTTAACAAAACTCGGCGTTGATCCGATCTTTAAAAACTTTGCACTCGCATCCCGTAAATCCACCATAGCTAAGTCCAACGTCGTAAACATCTCTTCTGTCGTTCTTAAAGAAAGAATTGAATTGATAGACTTAATCGCTATTTCCTCATCAATACCTGATTGGAGTATTTTTTGTAATAATTTTACCGTTTCCTTACTCTCCATATGAGCTCTTTGTCCATTTCCCATACCATCACTAATCGCAAGCGCATATTTACCAACGCTTAAATCCATCATCGCATAAGAATCACCTGAGACAAACCCACCACCTTTTGCAGCTGTAGCCAATCCTGTATCAAGGGAATACGTCTTCGCTGAACCAAATGATATTAAACTGTGACCATTTGGATAAGAGGATTTCTCTTCATGCTTAACAACAATATTTTCTTTTAAAATGTCTGAAAGCATAGGAGCAACCAACTTCTCACACTCTCCATGTTCATTAGATGCAGCTGGAATCAACATTTCAATGTCAATACTTCCTCTATCTAAGCAATAAATATCAACATGCTCTACTTCGACACCAAAGTCACGAAACGCTTGCAAAATCTGTTCTTCCTGTACTTGATGATTTTCTCGCTCTTTTTGTATTTCCTTAGCAAAATCCTCCATAACTTTTGATACACCCAATAATTGTTCTGCTACTATTCTACGATTTTCCTTCATTTGTTTTCGTAATTTCTGTCCCTCATAAAAGTGATCTAATTCACCTGCTACTAAATCCGTCACTTTTTTTCCTCTTACACAATGCTTGTCCCATTCACGAACTAACTTCCGATTATGTTGCAATGTCCCTTCTTCTGTTTCACTCATTATTTGTTTCATATAGTCGTACGTTTTGTCGAAATTAACCACCCAGCATTGGTCCTTTTTAAAACACGTTTGACATGTTTTTGCAGTAATTGTACTTAAGAACAAATCTGCTTCTGTCTCTTTATCTTCCTCCTCCACATACCCATATACAGAAAAGCTATTAGATAAAGCAGCAAACACATTTGCAAATTGATTGATTTTAGTCGCTGTAACATCACGCATTCTTCTTAAATATTGCTGTTGATCTTGCGAATGTTCCTGTGTACCTGGCATAAATTTAGCAATGCGATCCATAACAAGTTTCGGTGTTAATAAAAAGAACACAATCGCCACACCAGATTCAATTAAAGTTGTTATAATGTTTGTTTGCTTGTCTACATATAGCGTAATCAAGCTTGTTCCAATTAATAAACCCAAACTAACGCCTAGACGCTTCCCTTCTTTTAACAACCCACCAAGCAATCCAGAAAAGGCAAGCAAACTGAGCTGAGACAAACTGGACACATTTGCTAAACTTAATATCAATCCAGTAACGACTCCTACTGTAGACCCTGTAGCAGCACCTGCAATAAATGCAAACACTAGCACCAAATACCTAGTAAAAATATGTTGAATAGAAGCATCATATACAAACCAATCTGTTGTACCTGTTAATACAGATGCTAGTAATATAATTAAACAAACAATTTCTTCTGTCTCTAATGCTTGCTGTTTCCCTTTCCTTTCTACTAAAAGCGGAACACTTTGTAAAAATATCATAGTTAATACAAAGCTAAGTCCTGCCTCAATCGTACTAACGAGTAAATCGTACATGGTGACAGTTTGTTGTGCGAAATAGACTACAACTAAATGTGCGGTTAATGCGGAGATAAATACTTGGAATGGAACAAGTCCAACAGTTTTACGTGTAAACCGACTAAAGAAGATATTATAAATGAAGAAGGTAAAGATAGATGCAAAAGTAAAAAATAGATTATCTATCGAAACTGAAAGTGCTCCCCCCATTAGAGCCAAGAACGCGAGCGGCATTTTATCCCGCTTCATAACATAAACAGCAGCGAAAAACGGCAGTGCAAACGGTAAAATATTCGTTAATATATATGCTCGTCCCAAAAGAAAACCAATAACAACAATAATAAATCCCCATCTAAAGAAAACTTGCTCAAACTTCATTCGCAACTTACTCGTCCACTTTATTGTTCCAAGCTGACCTTCATTCATTGCTAATGCACTTGTATTCATAGTATTCCTTCCTGCTTTAGGCATATTTTTAACACCACCTGCATAGTTTAATTACTATCATTATAAAAGATGATTATTGGGATTTTTGTCAAAACAACAGTTTTCACTTTTATAATCGTTCGACTTTTTATTCGAAATAAATCTACATATATACACAGTATGTAATTTATCCCCAATGATTTAATGGAAGATTCAGAAAATATAGGGTGATTTTGTAGAAGTGTTGTATGTCTTGATTTATTTAACAAAAAAAGATCATGCAAATTTGCATGATCTTTTTAGATGACCCGTACGGGATTCGAACCCGTGTTACCGCCGTGAAAGGGCGGTGTCTTAACCACTTGACCAACGGGCCGTTAAAATAAATATAGCGGCGGAGGGGATCGAACCCCCGACCTCACGGGTATGAACCGTACGCTCTAGCCAGCTGAGCTACACCGCCATGTCGTCTTATTTAACGGACAATTAGTATCTTACATCAGATATAATTTAAAGTCAACACATCTTGAAAACTTTTTTAAAAAATATATTTTCTCACATAAAAAAGCACCCCGAGCAATTACTCCGGGTACCTCTCTATATGTTAAGAATTAAACGGTCTTATTATCCGCGACGTGCGCCACGGCCACCACGTTTAGATTCTGTGTTACGCTTTAAAGAAGTTAAACGATCTTCACTATCCTTTAAGAAGCGTGCCATTTTTTGCTCAAATGTTTCTTTTGGAGCTCGGTCATTACCGCCACCGCGGTTATCTCTGTTGAAAGAACGATTATTATTACGTTGTGGACGTCCAGAACGTTGTTGATCGCCGCCACCGCGTTGGTATTCACCACGTGGACGATCTCCTTCTGTTTTTTCACGCTCTTTCGCTTTTTTAATAGATAAACCAATCTTACCATCTTTTTCAACGTTAATAACTTTTACTTCTACTTGGTCGCCCACTTTTAAGTGATCGTTAATATCTTTCACATAATTATCAGCAACTTCACTAATATGAACAAGACCCGTTAAGCCTTCTGGCAGCTCCACAAAAGCCCCAAAATTTGTAATACCTGTTACTTTACCCTGTAACTTGCTGCCTACCTCGATTGACATAAAAAAAATGCTCCTCCTTAGTGGTTAAAAAGTCAAATTTTACTTTATTATATATAATCCTAAAATATAGTGTCAATAAGACATACTCTACTTAGATACAGGAAAAATTATCTCCCCTTTTCCAGAGAAGAAATAATCCCTTCTAGCAATCTTTAATACGTACTCTTCATCATTTAACTTTTGAACTTCGTCTTTTAGACTTTTTTCTTTATTCGTTAATGAATCCAATTCTTTTTTCATGTCCTTAACTTTTGCTTCTTTTGCTTTAATGGAACTGTTTTGTTGATAAAACGTTACACTAATACTCGCAATAATTGTAAAAGCAAAGACAAGAAAAACCGCTAAACGGCGATAAAGTCGCTTCCTGTTCTCATCCGTTTGTATTATATGCTCTTTAACAGGATTTGGACTCTGTTTTTCGATTGTTCTTTGTCTCAGTTCCCTCATTTCCGAGGTCCCCCTAACTTCTTTTTTATACGCTCCCATAATTGGAAGATATGTCCCTTCAATTTTACTATATATTGCAGGAAACCTACATGTTTCATTATAAAAAGTTTAACACGATTAGGGAGAAGTTTCCATATGAGCGAAACAATAAATCGAACAGGCCAGAAAAAAACTTTCCATATGAAAAGTAATATCCAAATCACCATTTTCCATAACACATGTCCAATTGAAAGCAGTATACGAAATAAGAATAATATAAATGCAATAAATAGCTGCGCTATAATAATAACAGGTTTTATCATGAGTAGCTTTATAATTTGAACAAAAAAATGTGTTGTTTGCATAAAAATATAGATGAGAAAATTTAACAGCTTCATGTATAATGCTTTCAACAAGCTTTGATATGCCGCAAAACCACATAATAATGCCAAAAACACATATATACGTAATTCTGCTTCATTCACAAGCAGTAATACATAAAAAACGAATAATGCTTGGACAATCCAAAATAGTATATCATGTATAAATACAAGCCAACGTTTACGTTCTTGACGCTTTAAAAAACGTTGATATGTATCTAAAGATGCTCCAATCCAAGCGCCCATTCCAATCATTGAAAGCATTGTATACAACTGAATTGTTAGGCTCATTTAAACAACTTACTAAAGAAACCTTTAGTTTTCTCCCCTTGATTCTCATCAATATACAGCATCTCATGAACTTTGCCTTTAATCGATACAACGCCTTTTTCTACATCTAAATTTTTCATTTGTAAATTTTGACCACGAATTGTTAAAAAACCCATTACGGTCTCAAGCAAAAACTCTTCGCTATCAAAACTCTCTACCTGCTTTACACCAGTAATATCGATTACACGCCTGCCGCGCATAATAATATCATGCTCTATTGAAACGTTTTGTTGATTAGAAGACGTAGGTGAGTAACCATTATTCACGTAAATCCCCCCATAGATTTATACTAGCTAATAGTAATGTATGAGGGGATAACCTATTTTAGAACAAGCCTTCTTCCGCTTTTACTTTTTCCTCACGAACTAAGCTATACATGTTTGCTGCATCTTCTTTTTTAGTCGTTTCTTTTAATTCATTTATTTTTACAGTTACTATTTTTTGACCAAAACGAATTGTTAATTCATCAGCCACTTTCACATCTGAACTCGCTTTTGCCACTTGACCATTAATTGCTATTCTCCCTTGGTCAGCTACTTCCTTCGCTAATGTTCTTCTTTTAATTAAACGTGATACTTTCAAAAACTTATCTAGACGCATATAAAATCCCCCTATTAACGCTCTGTTTGTTTTGCCTCTTCCCATAAAACATCTAACTGTTCTAATGATAAATCTTGCATCTCTTTATTCATTTCAGCTACTTTTGCTTCCATGTATAAAAAACGACTAATAAACTTCTCATTAGTTGAACGCAACGCCTCTTCTGGGTCTATTTTATAATGACGGGCTATATTAACAAACGCAAATAGTAAATCGCCAAATTCACCTAACATCTTTTCCTCATCCATGTTTGCAACTTCTTGCTGAAATTCTTGCCATTCTTCTACGGCTTTCTCTATCATCGGCTGCACATCAGCCCAATCGAATCCAACCTTGCCAGCTTTCTTCTGAACTTCATAAGCGCGTAGTAACTGCGGCAAACTTTTTGGAACACCCGTTAAAACAGATTCTTTCACGGATCCTTTTTCTTGTTTTTTAATTTCTTCCCAATTGGCAATCACTTCATCAGCACTATTTACATCCGTATTCCCAAATACATGTGGATGGCGACGAACCATTTTCTCAGATAAAGTTCGAATGATATCATCTATAGAGAACCAACCTTCATCCTCCCCAATTTGAGCATGAAGCATAACTTGTAATAATATATCGCCTAGTTCTTCTACTAAGTGATCATCGTCCTCTTCATCAATTGCTTCTAACACTTCATATGCTTCTTCAATTAAATATTTCTTTAACGATTGATGTGTTTGCTTTTTATCCCACGGACAACCATTCGGTCCACGAAGGTCTGCAATAATTTCTCTAAGTACATCAAACTGCTGATACAAGGATGCACGTTCCTGAACTGGCGGTACATATACACTCGTTAAATTATTCAATTCTGTTTCATGATCTAGCATGTACAACGGCACCTTTTTGACTTGTTCAAACGAAGTTCCTGCAGCCGTTACGATATACACTTCATAATCATCTGGCAACATTTCCATTAATGTTAATTTCACATCTGAAGCAACGAACGCATCATACACTTGACAAAAGATTAAATGTTGACGTAATTCCAATTGCCCTCTTTCAAATGATGTAGCGTCAATTAATTGGAATCCTTCAATCGGATCAATTTTTAGACTTGCGAACATCGGATCAAGGAAACTTTGTCCACCTTCAATTCGCACTTCAACATTTGCCGCTTCTCCTTTTTCCAACAGTAGCTGAACTGTTCTTTCTGCTACAAGCGGATGCCCTGGAACAGCGTAGATGATTTCTGTACCTTCAGCTTGTGCTAACAATGTATTTGAAATTGTTTCATATACAATTTCAAATGTATCATGTGCTTCATATACATTGTCAAAAGCTGTATACTGTATACCTTCTTTCTCCAACTCTTCTATAACGGGATGTTCCTTCGTTCTAACAAACATATGATCCGCTTCTTTTATTTTTCGATACACACCCATTGTTAACTGATCTAATTCTCCAGCTCCCAATCCTAAAATAGTAATGATTCCACTCACAACCTGTCACCTCTATCCACTCTTCTTCAATGAACCTTCTTTTGTCTCTTGTTTCATAACGGTTCCCAGTTCTTCTTTTGTAAATACACGTAATTTTAAAATGAAAAACGCATATGTTAATCCGCCGATAGCTACGCCTAACAACGCTTCAAGTGTTGCGATTCCTCTATGCCCCGTATCAATTACTAATCCAGACATTTGCAACACACGTATAAACATTATTAATACAAATCCCATACCAACGCCACTAATAACTATACGTAACATATTCCGCTTATCAATAAGCGATTTCGATACAGCTCGCATAAGCAACACACTATTTAGCATCGAAATTACAATTAGCGCAACTAATGTTGCAATTGCAGCTCCCTTTACACCAAAATAAGGCATTAGCATATAGTTTAAAGCTAACTTTAAACAACCTCCAAATACAACGAATATGGCTGGTTTTAACGTTTGTCCCAACCCTTGTAAGATAGAAGCGGTTGTAATTGACAATGAACTAAATAAAATAGATAAGGATAAAATAGATAAAACATCTGATCCATCACTATTTTCGAACAACATAATATTCGTAGGTTGAATAATACAAGTTAATCCAATAGCCGCCGCGAATCCAATAACGAATGTTATTTTCATTGCTAACCTTACCTTTTCTCGAATAAAGGAAAGATCTCCTCTTTCTTTCGCCGCTGTAATAATTGGAATAAGTGACAACGAGAAAGAAGTTGTCACGACAGTACCTAATTGCATAAGCGGGATACTTCTATCATAAACACCTTTTAATACCTTTGCACTTTCAGCTTGTTCTCCTGCACCAATAAGTAAAGAATAGAAGGAAATAGAATCAGCCATTTGTATAAAAATAAGCACTAAGTTACTAATACAAATTGCTAATCCCTGCCAAAAAAGGATTTTAATTATCCTTCCTTTTCCCCTAATATTCTTCAAACTTTTGAAGAATATAGAACGAAAATCACGACGCATATAAAATACAAGTACGATAATCCCAATAAGTCCACCTGCAATTGAACCTAACATAGCACCTGCACCAACTGTATATAAATCAAATCCGTGAGCAATTAGGAATAGGGATAAAAATACAATAATAGAAACACGAATCGTTTGCTCCATTACTTGCGAAACAGCTGTTGGCATCATATTATTAAATCCTTGAAAATATCCTCTTGCTACAGATAAAAACGGCATCAATATGAATGAAAACGAAATAACTCGTAGTAACTTATCTAAGTGTATATCGCCCATAGCTATTGCAATTGTTTCGGAGCCAAAAAATAATGTGAAAAAGCCTATAAAACCAATTCCTAATAAGAACCAAAAAGATACACAGATTATTTCTTCTGCTTCCTCTTGTTTTCCTCGTTCTAATCTTTCTGCGACAATTTTTGAAATTATAACAGGGAATCCATAAGTGGCTAAAATTAAACAAAATCCATAAAACGGATAAATTTGTTGGTAAATATAAAAACCAATATCACCCGCTATATTTTGATATGGAATACGGTAAAAAGCGCTTAATACTTTCGTAACAAAACTTGCGATTGTTAATATAATAGCCCCACGCCAAAAGGCTTGATACTTCTTCGCTTCCATACAAGAAAACTCCTTTTTCTATTCTCACCCCTCGTATTATATCATAAAGAAAAGAACAGACTTCCTTACCTCCACGAGTAATAATGAGTTCGTGCAACATTAAAAATGTTCAACGAAAAAAGGTAGCAAAGTGCTACCTTCATTCAATATACATATATCTCCAAATAATTGATTTCTCAAAAAAGAAATATCATAATTAGGAAAGATTGCTACTTCTAAAATTCGATATGATCTTACTGCTCCATTTGTTTCGCTAAAAAGCTTGCAGCTGTATTTACTGACTTATGCTCTACTTCACTTATAATAGCCTCTTTAGAGAAGATAATAACAGCTCCAATTGGATCCCCATTCGCAACAATCGGGCCAATTGTATAGGAACTAACTTTTTCTGTTACTCCATCAATAATTGAAATTTCGCTTTCATCTGTCATAATTACAGATTTGCGCTCTTCCATTGTCTTTTCAATTAAATCGCCAACACTTTTATTTAAGTATTCTTTTTTAGATATGCCTGCTACTGCAATAATAGAATCACGATCGCATACAAGCACATTATGTCCTAAGCTATCGTATAAAGCTTCCGTATATTCTTTTGCAAAATCACCTAGTTCACTAATCGGTGAATATTTTTTCAAAATCACTTCTCCATCGCGATCAACAAATATTTCTAGTGGGTCTCCTTCTCGAATACGTAAAGTTCTACGAATTTCCTTCGGGATTACTACCCTGCCTAAATCATCAATTCGACGTACGATTCCAGTTGCTTTCATTCTAATGCTGCCTCACTTTCTACTGATGATCAAAGTGGTGAATTTACCTGTTCATGTAAAAATCACCAACTGTTAGACATAGTATTTTACACATTAGTTCTTCTATGCACGTCGAATTGTATTTTTTATCTTATATTAGGCATTTATTACTTCTTTTTTTACATTTGGTAAGCCTTTTAATAAATTTTCAGCAATTGTTAACCACTTCGATGTCTCTAAACCATTCGTTTTCATGACGATTTTCAATTGTGACCCTTCCATTCCAAGACCAATCATACGACCAAAACTATTTCCAAGCATGAATAATTTTCCACCATCGATATTTTGGCTCGCTTGTTCAGAAAACAGGAACGTTACTTCAAATTTATTTTGCTTAATTAACTCAATTTGTTCTTTCATTGCCAACACTTTAATATTTGCAATTTGTAATAAATATCCAACCTCTTGCGGATAATCCCCAAATCTATCGATCATTTCTTCCTGCAACTCTTCAATATCCTCAATTGTAGAAACACCTCTAAATTGTTTATACATCATAATTTTTTGTTTACTATCTGAGATATAAGCATCTGGTAAATATGCATCTACTTCTAAATCAATTTCAACATTAACTGTATTTTCAACTCCGTCTGTTCCTCTACGTTGTTCAATTGCATCTTTTAACATTTGAGAATATAAGTCGAATCCTACAGAATCAATAAATCCATGTTGTTCTGCCCCTAGCAAATTACCTGCACCACGAATTGATAAATCTCTCATTGCAATTTTGAAACCAGATCCAAGCTCTGTGAACTCCTTAATTGCTTGTAGACGTCTCTCTGCAACTTCTGATAACACCTTATCACGTTTGTATGCAAAATATGCATATGCAACGCGATTAGAACGTCCAACGCGCCCACGAAGCTGATACAACTGCGATAACCCCATGCGATCTGCATCAAATACAATTAATGTATTTACATTCGGAATATCTACACCTGTCTCAATAATAGTTGTACTTACAAGAACATCATGCTGTCCCTCTAAAAACGATAGCATAACAGATTCTAATTCACTTTCGTTCATTTTCCCATGTGCGTATGTTACACGAGCGTCTGGAACTAACATCGAAATTTCTTCTGCTTTTCTTTCGATATCCTCCACACGGTTATATAGGAAGTAAATTTGACCACCTCTTGCAAGCTCTCGCTCTATTGCTTCTCGCATTAATGCCGGATTATACTCTACTACGTATGTTTGAACTGGGAAACGATTTTCTGGCGGTGTCTCAATAACAGATAAGTCACGCACACCAAGCATAGACATATGGAGTGTACGCGGAATCGGAGTTGCCGTTAATGTTAATACGTCAACATTTGCTTTCAATTGTTTAATTTTTTCTTTATGCGTCACACCAAATCTTTGTTCTTCATCAATAATAAGAAGCCCTAAATCTTTATAAGTAACATCTTTAGATAAAATACGATGCGTTCCGATTACAATATCTACCGTGCCATCTTTTAAACCTTTAATTGTTTCATTTTGCTGTTTTCTCGTACGGAATCTACTTAATAACCCTATATTAATTGGATAATCTTGAAAACGCTCTCGAATTGTTTCATAGTGTTGTTGTGCAAGAATCGTTGTCGGCACTAAAATTGCAACTTGTTTTTCGTCCATAATTGCTTTAAATGCCGCACGAATAGCTACTTCTGTCTTTCCATATCCTACATCACCACAAAGAAGCCTATCCATAGGACGTCCTCGTTCCATATCTTTCTTAATCTCTTCAATAGAACGTAATTGATCCTCTGTCTCTTGATACGGGAAAGAAGATTCAAATTCTTGTTGTTCTGCCGTATCTGGTGTATACGCATAACCTTTTGAGGCCTCGCGCTCGGCATATAATTTAATTAGGTCATCCGCTATGTCTTGTACAGATTTTTCAACTTTCGACTTAACTTTCTTCCAATCATTTCCGCCTAATTTATAAACTTTCGGATCCTTGCCTTCAGATCCTACATATTTCTGCACTTGGTCAATTTGTTCAATCGGAACGTATAACTTATCATTACCTTGATATTTAATATTCAAATAATCTTTATGAACACCATTAATCTCTAATGTCTCAATGCCTAAAAATTTACCTATACCATGATTTACATGAACTACATAGTCTCCGACTTTTAATTCCGAATAACTTTTAATACGTTCAGCGTTAGATAACTTTTGCTTGCGTTGTGATTTTTTAACTTTCTTATGGAAAAGCTCCTTTTCAGTAATAACAACGAACTTTTGCATTGGCATTTCAAACCCTGCATGTAAATCACCTACAGCAATTTGTAACCTTCCAGGCAATAAAATATCTGTGCCCTCTACAATATCTGCTTCAATATCATAATCACTTAAAATATGTTGTAGTTTTTTGACACGCTCATCATCTGTTCCGAGTACAACAGTCGTAAAATGTCCTTCATTCCATCTATCAATTTCTGTTTTTAACAAGTTCATCTGTCCATGAAAATCTTGCATTGTTTTACATGTTACATTCACAATATTTTGCGGATGTGTGTGTGCAATATGACGTAAGAATAGTGTCAAATATACAAAACTTCTTTTCTTATGATGAAGAAATCCCTCAAATGAGTGAGAGAAAGATAAATCCTGAATAATTGTTCCTTCTCCAAGAAGTGATATATACCATTCGGCCTCTTCTGTTTCAAGATGTGATGCTGTTTCTTGAATACGAGAGATTTCATCTAAAATTACAACGCCATCATCTGGTAAATAATCTATTAGACTAGCAGGTTCTTTATAGAAAATAGATAAATATTTAAACATTTGTTCTATACTTTGCCCGTTTTTCAACATTTCAATTTCATGACTTACTGTCTCAAGCACTGTAGTCTTTAATTTATCATCGGAAAGCTTTTGCATCGTCTTAGTCAAACCTTCTTCAAGATGCTTAATTCCCGATTTCAATTCTTCCTGTGAAAATAAAAATTCTGTTGCCGGACCGAACCTAACACTTTCCTTTTTATCTTGAGAGCGCTGTTCATCCACATCAAATAATCGAATAGAATCGACTTCTGTATCGAAGAATTCAATACGAAATGGTAATTCTTCAGTTAATGGATAGATATCTAATATTCCCCCGCGTAAACTGAACTCCCCTGGAGCTTCTACCATCGACTTACGTTCATAGCCAATATGATGTAACGTATGCAAGAGCGCCTCTAAATCAATCTCTTGCCCTAGATTAATTTCAATTTGCTTTTGCTTCCATAATTCTTTTATCGGTAAAAATCTACGCAAACCTGCGACCGGTGCTACAATAACCCCATTCTCTCCTGCCGCTAAACGATTTAACACCTCAATGCGCTGTGCTTTTAATTCCGGACTTGCAACACCGATCTCTGATGCAATCAATTCGTTTACTGGATATAGCCATACATCTTTTTCACCAAGTAACGCCACTAAATCTTCATGTACTTTTTGCGCTTGATATAGATTATGCGTTACAATAAGTTGCGATTTTTTCGTTTTTTTATATAAAGCTGCCATTAATAATGAACGAGAAGATGTTGCCATACCTGATATAAGTTGTTCTTTTAGGCCATCTTCTAACCCATTAATAACCGATTGTATCTCTTCATTTTTATAAAATTGCTCTAATAAACCTATCATTATCAAAACCCCTCTCAACATAAAGAGCAAGTTACTATATTTTATGCAAATATTTTGGAAAAAGAAAACAGAAAAATGCTTTGGACATGCCAAAGCGACAACATTTTATTGCAGAAATTTTTCATATTCATAATACTCAGGATAAGATGTGAGCGTTTCTTGACACGATTCACAAATCGTTTTTATGTATATATTTCCATTTTCATGAAAATGAATCATCTCTACTACTTCTTGCTCTGTTAGTTGAAATAAAACGTCGCTATATACTTTTTCTGCAGCAACTGATCCTACATTACTCCCGCAATGTCTGCAATAATAATACCCTTCCATACTAGCCTCCTAAATATACAATTACTACTAGTATGGCTTAAACTAAAACAAAATATTCCAGATTATACACTTAACTATTGAAAGTATTCATAATTTGGAGAAAAGGCTTATTTAACCATTCTTCACATGCATCCGCTGCTTTTTCGATAGAATGATTAACATCCGGAATCTCTTCAGATGTAAAGCGTCCTAATACGTAATCTACTACCTTCATTCCATTTTTCGGACGATCAATTCCCATACGGATACGTTGAAATTCTTGTGTTCCTAAATGCGAAATTGTCGATTTCACACCATTATGTCCACCAGCACTACCTTTCATACGAAGGCGTAATTTACCTACAGGGATGTCTAAATCATCGTACAAAACAACGAAGTCCTCAACGTCAATTTTATAGTAATCCATGAGTGGTCGAATACTTTCCCCAGATAAATTCATATATGTAAGTGGCTTTAATAAGATTACTTTTTCTCCATTAACAAATCCTGCACCAAATGCTCCTTTAAATTTTTGTTCATTTAAAGAAATGTTCCAACGCTTTGCAAGTTCATCAATCGCCATAAATCCAATATTATGCCTTGTTAATTCATATTCTCTACCCGGGTTCCCAAGTCCTACTATCAATTTCATTCTTGTACCACTACTTTCTTTTTTCGATACGAAAAGACGTAACCAAGCTTGGTTACGTCTCATTCTATCCAATTAATTGAATAATACACTTACAGATTCTTCTTCGTATACACGAATGATTGCTTCTCCGATTAATGGAGCAACTGAAAGCTCATGTACTTTGTCGATTTTCTTCTCTTCTGGTAATACGATAGAGTTTGTTACAACTAACTCTTTAATATTTGAATTTTGAATACGTTCAATTGCTGGACCAGATAATACTGGGTGTGTACAGCAAGCATATACTTCAGAAGCACCGTTCTCTACAAGAGCGTTTGCTGCTAATGTAATTGTACCAGCTGTATCAATGATGTCATCAATTAAAATTGCTGTTTTACCTTCGATATTACCGATAATGTTCATAACCTCTGATACGTTCGGACGAGGGCGACGCTTATCAATAATAGCGATTGGTGCTTTTAGACGGTCTGCCATTTTTCTAGCACGAGTTACACCACCGTGGTCAGGAGACACGATTACGATATCTTTAAGACCTTTTGTTTCAAAGTAATCTGAAAGAATTGGTACACCCATTAAGTGGTCGATTGGGATATCAAAGAACCCTTGAATTTGTGGAGCATGTAAATCTAGAGTGATTACACGAGTTGCACCTGCTGTTTCAAGCAAGTTTGCTACAAGTTTCGATGTAATTGGTTCACGAGAACGCGCTTTACGGTCTTGACGCGCATAACCATAGTAAGGAATAACAATATTAATTGTTTTCGCAGATGCACGCTTTAATGCATCAATCATAATAAGTAATTCCATGATATGTTCGTTTACTGGGAAGCTTGTAGATTGAATAATGAATACATCGCAACCACGGATACTTTCTTCAATGTTAATTTGAACTTCTCCATCACTAAAACGATCAACAGAACATTTTCCTAGTCCTACTCCAATATGCTTTGCGATTTGCTCAGCAAGTTCCTTATTAGAGTTTAAAGAGAATACTTTCAAATTAGAATTTAGATATTGAGTCGACATCTAGATTAACCCTCCACATTATGATTTTTTCTTATTCAGCAATTGATCAACATAGTCTTCTTTATTAATTTGACGTGCACGTGCTACCGATAATGCTTTCGATGGAACATTCTCTGTAATTGTAGAGCCTGCTGCCACATAAGCACCATCTTCAACTGTTACTGGCGCAACAAGATTTGAATTACATCCAATGAATACCCCGTTACCAATCACAGTTTTGAATTTATTCTTGCCGTCGTAATTCACCGTAATTGAACCACAACCAAGATTCACGTCTTCTCCAACTTGTGCATCTCCGATATAACTCAAGTGTGAAGCTTTACTTCTATTACCAAAAACAGTTTTTTTGATTTCTACGAAGTTTCCAACGCGTACTTCATCTCCAATAACTGAATCTGGGCGAATATGTGCAAATGGACCAACCGCTACTTCTGTACCAAGTTTGCTGTCATGTACAGTAGATTGACGAATTACCGTACGATCTCCAATTTCACTATCGCGAATTACTGTATGAGGTCCAATTTCACAATCAGAACCAATTACAGTATTACCCTCAATAATTGTTCCTGGATGAAGAACTGTATCACTACCAATAATTGCGTCGGCAGAAATGTATGTGTTACTTGGATCAATAATTGTAACCCCATTTACCATGTTCTTTCGGTTGATACGGTTTTTCATAATAATTTCCGCTTGCGATAGAGCGACTCTGTCGTTAACACCTAACGTTTCATCGAAGTGCTCTGTTTGATAAGCTGATACGATATGACCTTCATTTTTTAAAATTTCAATAACATCTGGAAGGTAATATTCACCTTGTACGTTATCATTTGAAACTTTAGAAAGTGACGCGAATAAAGCTTTATTATCAAAACAATACGTACCTGTATTGATTTCTTTAATAGCTAATTCTTTCTCATTTGCATCCTTATGCTCAACAATCTTCTCAACATGACCATTCTCATTACGAACGATACGACCATATCCAGCAGGTTCTTCTATGTAAGCTGTTAGCACCGTTGCCATTGCCCCTGCTTCTTTATGTTGCTGAAGCAATGCTTCCATTGTTTCAGCAGTTATTAGCGGCGTATCACCACAAATAACTAAAGTTGTTCCTTCTTCATTTGCAAGTACACTTGCAGCTTGATCTACAGCATGTGCTGTACCAAGTTGTTCTGCTTGTAATGCAAACTCACTTACGTTTCCTAGCTGTTCTTGTACCATTTCAGCACCATGTCCCACGACTGTTACAAGTTTCTGCAATCCTAATTGAGATACTTGGTCGACAACATGTTTTACCATAGGTTTTCCACATACAGGATGAAGCACTTTGTAGAGCTTAGACTTCATACGTGTGCCCTTACCTGCAGCTAGAATCACTGCAAATCTGTTTGACATATAGACCCTCCATCGCAACCTATTTATCCATTAACGATATTATCCTAAATCATCATATATTTCAAGAAACACATTTTAACTATTAAATTTTACCATAATTCTTATAAGATGTTTTACTCTTTAGTATCTTTTTTAAGAAATAAGCTATACTACTTAAAATAATTTTGAAAATATTAGAAGTTTCTCCTCTTTTATTTTAATACATTTTGAATTTTTCAGATACAAATTATATAAAATCAAAAAAAACAAACCCCTGTAAATATTTACAGGAGTTTGCTACAAAATTATAAGGCTTTCTTTCAAAAGCCCTTTTCATTCGAATTTTACGAAGCGCCCGCTTCTTCAAACTCAACCTCTTCTAACTCGCCTAAACGATGATACTCTGTTAAAACCGCATCTTGGATTTTAGAGCGTGTATTAGAATTAATTGGATGTGCAATGTCACGGAATTCTCCATCTGGAGTACGTTTACTTGGCATTGCTACAAATAATCCATTATTACCATCAATCACACGAATATCATGAACAACAAATTCATGGTCTAGAGTAATAGAGGCAATTGCTCTCATGCGGCCTTCTGTGTTTACGCGGCGTAATCTTACGTCAGTCACTTCCATCTTGTGTTCACCACCCTTTTCTAAATAAGCGATATATTTGTATAAATTCCACAAAATTTCTATTTTCCCTTTAATTTTTTAAAAATTTTTAAGATAAAAATTTTTAAAGTAATTGAATATAAGGATTAGTAGAGGTTATCGCTTACAAAAGGTTACTTAACTAGGGCAATTACTTCAATTTCAACTGAAACATCTTTCGGTAATTTTGCCACTTGTACACAAGAACGAGCTGGTTTATGAGTAGCAAAATAAGAGCCGTACACTTCATTAACAGCGTTAAAATCATCCATATCTTTTAAGAATACTGTTGTTTTTACTACTGTATCAAATGAAGCACCAGCTTCTTCTAATACTGCTTGTAAATTTTGAAACACTTGCTCTGTTTGTACTGTTACGTCTCCTGCTACAAGCTCTCCACTTGCAGTTAACGGAATTTGTCCTGAACTATAAAACATGTTATTTACAATAATCCCTTGTGAATACGGTCCAATTGCTTGTGGTGCATTACTTGTTTGAACAACTTTCATACTTTTCACCCTTTTATTATTTATTTTTACTCTTTAAAAATAGTGTACGAAAGGCAGTTTGTCCATCTATTTTATTATTTATAAATAGAATAAAAAAAAGATAAAGCTATCTGCTTTACCTTTTTATTCAGCTTCTACAAGCCCTTCATCAAATGGTGCAAGTGAATAATTTCCCTTTTCCACTTGAATTGCTTTTTCTTTCACATCAACTTCTGACAGACGAATTAATGATACAAAATTATTAATAAGTCTTTCTTCGATATCCGTAGATTCTACTAATACGCCAATTCCAACAACATTAGCTTTAAACTCTTCTAGCATGCTCATCATACCTTGAATGGTTCCGCCAGCTTTCATAAAATCATCAATAATTAAAACATTGGATCCTTCTGGAAGGCTACGCTTTGCTAAAGTCATCGTTTGGATTCGCTTAGAGGAACCTGATACATAGTTAATACTAACAGTTGGGCCTTCTGTTACCTTATTATCTTTCCTCGCAATTACTACCGGTACATCTAAGTAATTTGCCACTGCATAAGCAAGCGGAATCCCCTTCGTTGCCACCGTCATAACCGCATCAATTGGTTGCCTAGCAAAAACAGAAGCAAATAAACGACCCGCACCATTAATCTGGCGAGGATTACTTAAAAGATCCGTCATATATAAGTAACCGCCGGGCAAAATACGATCTGGATTTTCAAATAAGCTACAAAGCTCATTAATAATCAGATTTGCCTCTTCTTCACTTATATAGGGAATATATTTCACTCCTCCTGCTGCTCCTGGTATCGTTTGCAATGTGCCGACCCCTTGTTGTTCAAACGTTTGCTTAATAATAACTAGATCTTCACTAATGGAGGATTTAGCCGATTGATACCTTTCAGCAAAAAAAGTGAGAGAAACTAGCTGACGAGGATTTTGTAGCAAGTAATAAGTCATATCGACCAATCTTGTACTTCGTCTAATTTTCATACTCTCACCTCAAATCACGAATATTCTAAACAAATCATAACGTATTATACGTCTTTATTCAAGCGTTTCTCGCTCTCCTAATAAACGTACTGCATATACTTGTTCGCAAAATCCCTTTAATCCGTTATATATACGATGCATTCGCGAATCATGGTGTACAAGACCAAATACAGTTGGGCCACTCCCACTCATTAATACCGCATCCGCACCGAATCGTTTCATCTGCGCCTTAATACGTGCAACTTCAGGATGCATCGCAAATGTCACATCTTCTAAAACGTTACCAACAGTATCACAAATCCCTCTATAGTCCCCGTCATTAATGACTTCAACCATTTTATCTACATTTGGATGTGTAACCCGATTTAATTTTAAGTTTCCATACACATCAGCAGTAGATACACCAATATGGGGCTTCGCTAAAATAACCCAACAAGAAGGTGGAGTCTTTATATGCTCAATTTTTTCTCCTCTTCCAGTGGCAAGTGCTGTCCCGCCATATACACAGAACGATACATCTGATCCAATTTCTGTACCAAGCTCTGCTAACTCGTCAATTGTAAGCCCTAAATCCCATAATTTATTAAGGCCACGTAATGTCGCCGCTGCATCACTACTTCCACCTGCTAATCCAGCTGCTACTGGAATCGTTTTTTCAATCGTAATAGATACACCTTTTTTTACATTAAACTTCTCTTTTAATAATTTCGCCGCTTGATAAGCTAAATTGCGTTGGTCGTCTGGGACATACCGATTATGGGACAAAATTTCAATACGGTCTTCTGCTAATTCCATTAACTCTAAACGATCCGCTAAGTCAATTGTTGTCATAATCATTTTCACTTCATGATATCCGTCTTGTCTTTTTCCCAGTACATCTAACGACAGATTAATCTTTGCTGGTGCTTTCACTAGTAGCTTCAATCTATTCACCCACTCTATGTACTCAATCTTTTATCGTTTATTTTACCATAAATTTATAGTAAGACGATGACACTTCCCTAATTATAACGAAAAGCATTCAGAATGAAACTACTTATGTCAAATGATGGCACCTTTTAGCGTGCAAAAAGCCGAGGAATCTCTCCTCGGCTACCGTAGCATAGAAAGTATCTTACAACTACTGGTTTTGTTTCATTAATTGCTGTTCAGCAATTTCTATAGCACGTTTCACCATATTACCAGCATCTTTCGCACGAATTCCGCCCCATCCTTCTTTCTGAACAACATCATAAAAGCCAAGCTCTTTTGCAAGCTCTTCTTTAAATTGATTTGACATGACTCCTCTTCGTCTACTCAATGCAGAGTCCCTCCTTATTTTGCTACGGTATAATTAGTATGCAAAATAATATATCTTTTCATTTATGGGAATATATGTAACAAATAACACATTAATTATAAAATGCTTCATTCTGGGGTTCATCGTAAAATGTTAACTCTACTGTCTCTGTTAAAACATCTGCATAACTATACGATACACGTTGCAATGCGTCTTCTTGCTGATCTAATTGTACAACAAAAACAGAACGATACGTTTCTGCAAGTACACCCGATTGCTCCACAGTTTTTCTTCTTCCACTATTCGCCTTTAACATAAGTCGCTGTCCAAGATGGTGATCTAATTCGCTTTTAATATCATCTAAACGTTTTGACATATCCCTTGCTACACCTCGCTGTAATTTAGATTGAACACTTAAAACACGATATATCTATCCCAATGATTAACCGCAATTCACAGCTAATATCATTATAAAAGCATTCTGCGTTTGAATAGATAGAAGAAATACTATATTGTAAAAGTATCATTACGTAGTCTGTACGTTCTTGTCTCTTTTTATCCCAGTTCATTCAAATCCTTTCCATATAAAAAAGCAAGATACGTATGTATCCTGCTTATTCTTCATAATGTTGAAAGGGTAATCCAGTTCGTAAAATCCCTCTCGTTTCAATCCCGCCTAGTCCCTTCTCGCCCGTAATCGTATTACGTACAACATCCCATACATTGACTCTCTCCATAAATGAGGTAAAACTAATTTTCCCAACCACATATACAGGATCTAGTGCGTGAATGTTAATTCTAGAAGGTGAACTAGCAAAATTAGCGCCTGCTCGAATTAATGCCTCAAAGTGCGATTGGCATGCCCCAGCAAAAATAACGAGTTGATCCAATGATGGATATTTTTTTCGTACTTCTCGAACAGCCTGTACAAAATGTCTTGAATGCCTATATGCCGCTAAATCTCCTTTTACCCCTTTGGATTTTGTATATGCATCATGTCCTGTAATAACTAAAATGTCTGGACGAAAATGATCTATTAAATCTACTACCTTTTCATGCATCTCTGTTTCCTTACAATGAATACCTTGTACAGGAACACCAATTTTATTATATAAATCTAAGCACTTGCGCAAGTATAACGGATCTCCATCTATATGCAATACACGCCCTGGCATTTGAAAATAATTCACTTCACTTGTGTACCCACCAGTTGAAGTGTGTTCATGCCTTTGTTTCATCAATACATAATCTTGCTGAAATAAACGGTACGTACGCTCCATTGTTTCTTTTTCACGCTTCACTCTATTTTTATGTTCTCGTTGATCTATACTAACCAAATCTTCAAGTGGCGCATCCGCCACAAGTCTAATTTCTTCTCCAAACAATATCGCTGTTTCACCTTTTATTTCTATAATACGAAAAAGGATATCTCTATTATGAGAATATCGTTCCACTAATTCTCCAACATGTAAAGCCATTCTCCTACCCCCAAACTCATTAGGCCATCTTACCTGTTTTTAAAGTATGAATTTAGGAGCATAAAGGTGACAAAAGGGACAGCTCAACTTGAGCTGTCCCTTTTATATTCTTATGATAATTTATGAAGAACTAATGCATTACTTAATGTTGCAAACTCTTCGATAGATAGCGTTTCGCCTCTGCGCTTTGGATCAATTCCTACATCTGTTAAAATTCGATCTAACAGCTCTTTATCTTTTGGGAAACCATTTAAATTATTTGATAAATTATTCATTAAAGTTTTACGACGCTGTGCGAAACTTGCTCGTACTACTTCAAAGAAGAACGTCTCATCTGTCACTTCTACAACTGGTTTCGGGCGCTTTAGAAGACGAATAATCGCAGAATCAACATTTGGTTGTGGTACAAACACTGTACGCGGTACAGTCATAACTGTTTCTACTTCTGTATAATACTGAATAGCAATTGATAAAGAACCATACTCTTTCGTTCCAGGTTTAGCTGCTAAACGATCTCCAACTTCTTTTTGCATCATAACAACAAATCCACGAACCGGTAATTTCTCTTCCAGCAATTTAAATAGAATTGGCGTTGTAATATAGTATGGTAAGTTAGCTACTACCATTACATCTTGCCCTTCTTCAAATTGCTCACTAAACACTTCATGTACATCTGCCTTTAGTACATCTTTATTTATAACGGTAACATTACTATATGGAGCTAACGTCTCGTCTAAAATTGGTAATAATCTCTGATCAATTTCAAAAGCCACCACTTTTTTAGCACGCTTAGCTAATTGTTCTGTTAACGCACCGATACCTGGTCCAATTTCAATTGCACCACTTTCTGAACCGATTTCTGCGTGATCAACAATACGATTCAATACATTTGTATCAATTAAGAAATTTTGTCCTAAACTTTTTTTGAATGAGAATCCATACTTTTCAACGATGTCTTTCGTACGATTCGGCGTTGCGATATCTTTCATTTCTTTTCCTCCTGTATTACTTGTTTATAAGCTTCTGCAAACGTCTCTTTTGAAACTTGAAACATCTGTAAACGTTTATGTAACTGTTTTGCATTTGTATAACCAATCTTTAATAGCTTACCCATTCTTTCTCTGCGACTCTTTGCCATTTCTCCGCCCACTAAGCCTGCATCGACTAAATCGCTCCAACTAATTTCACTTGTATAAGCTTCCATTTCTTCATGTATATTCTCTAAAGCACGGCGAATCGATTCATTAGAAGCGTGTTCAATTCCAACACCTTTTTTTCTTTTAGCAAGTGCTTCTTCCTTCGGTAAAAAAGCATGTTTACATCCAGGCACTTTATCGGAAATAATTTTTCGAATACGCTCTCCAGGATAATCCGGATCCGTGAAAATAATAACGCCTCGTTTTTGCAGCGCTAATTTAACTTGTTCAATAACATGATCACCGATTGCTGAACCGTTCGTTTCAATTGTATCCGCATCAACAGCACGCTTAATTGCAACTGTATCATCTTTACCTTCTACAACGATAATCTCTTTAATTTTCATGCTTGCCTCCACACTCGTTTCGTCTCTACTTAGTAAAACAAAAAAACGGCGACTTTTCCATTATTATTTTCCCCATCCTTACATTTTAAAAAGTAGATGGATAAAATCTTTGTTCACCCTCCTTATTGTAACACCTCCCTGATTCGCCATTACTTTCCTGTCACTTCTACTATTTCATTTCTCAAAAAAACAAAAAAGAATGGGATTCCCCATTCCTTTTATTCAACACCAAATAAAGCTTTTGCATTTTTTGTTGTTATTTCTGCTACTTCCTCATAAGAAATTCCTTTTAAATTCGCAATTTCTTCTGCTACGAGTTTTACATAACTCGGTTCATTTCGTTTCCCGCGAAATGGATGTGGCGTTAAATATGGACAATCTGTCTCTATTAACAATTTCTCTAACGGAATCTCCACAGCAACTTCTTTCGGTTTCTTAGCATTTTTAAATGTAACTGGACCGCCTAATGAAATTAAAAAGTTCATATCGACACATCGCTGTGCTACTTCTACACTACCGCTAAAGCAATGCATAATGCCTCCTACTTCAGCTGCATTCTCTTCTTCTAGAATATCAACAATATCTTGAGTTGCATCGCGGTTATGTATAATAATCGGTAATTTCACCTTTTTAGCTAATGCAATTTGTTTACGGAATACTTCCTTCTGTATTTCTTTTGGTGACTTATCCCAGTGATAATCTAGTCCCATTTCTCCAATTGCAACTACTTTAGGATGGGAAGCTAATTCTTCTAACCAAGCTAAATGTTCTTCTTTCATGTCGATGGCATCCACAGGATGCCATCCAACCGCAGCGTAAATAAAATCATAAGTTTCCGCTAATTCAATCGCTTTTTTTATCGTCACTTCATCAAATCCAACAACAACTGTATATGTAACTCCCACTTCTTTCATTCGTGCAATAACTTCTTGTAAATCTTCTTCAAATTGCTCTGCGTTCAAATGTGAATGTGTATCAAACAACATAATAAATAACTCCTTTTATATTGAAATCAAATTTATTCTACAACAATAAGCCCTTTAATAACTTAACGATAACAATACTACAATTTTAATGCAAAAATAGAGAGTGTAAAAAGAAAAAAGACGCTTCACACATGTTACACGTGAAACATCTCTTTTCTTGTCTTAATTACTTGATTTTCGTACCATTTGGTAGATTTTGATCGATTGATGCTAATGACAATACGCCATTCTCTTCACCCGCTAAAATCATACCTTGTGATAATTCACCGCGTAACTTTACAGGCTTTAGGTTCGTTACACAAATAACCTTCTTACCTTTTAGTTCTTCTGGAGAATAGAATTTTGCAATCCCCGAAACAACTTGACGCTTTTCTGTACCTAAATCAAGCTGAATTTTCAATAACTTATCTGCTTTTTTCACAGGTTCAGCCGATATTACTTCCGCTACTCGTAATTCTACTTTGAAGAAATCATCAATTGTAATTTCTTCTGCTTTCGGTTCTTCTTCTTTTTTCTCCTCGACTTTCGGAGCAGAACCTTTCATTTGTTCTTTAATATACTCTACTTCTACTTCCATTTCTAAACGTGGGAAAATTGGTTGTCCTTTTTCTACTTTTGTTCCAGCTGGAATACAGCCAATTGCAGATAGACTTTCCCAAGATTTATGCGCTTCATCAGTAAGGCCTAGTTGAGCAAACATTTTGCTTGGTGCTACTGTTAAGAACGGCATAAGCATAATACCCGTTTGACGAAGAACTTCTGCTAAATGAGCCATTACAGAGGCTAATTTCTCACGATCATTCTCATCTTTCGCTAGTACCCATGGTTGTGTCTCATCAATATATTTATTCGTACGGCTAACCAATTGCCAAATTGAGCTTAGCGCTACAGAGAATTCCATATTCTCCATTGCTTCTTCTACTTTTTTCAATGTATCTTTTGCAAACGTTACTAACGTTTCATCAAACTCCGTTACATTTGCTTTATATGCAGGGATTTCTCCGTTAAAGTACTTATCAATCATAGCTACTGTACGATTTAATAAATTACCTAAGTCATTTGCTAAATCAAAGTTAATACGTTCAACAAATCCTTCTGGTGTGAACACGCCATCAGATCCGAATGGAACTTCGCGAAGTAAGTAATAACGTAATGCATCTAATCCGTAACGATCAATTAATGTAACTGGATCTACTACGTTCCCTTTTGACTTACTCATTTTTCCATCCTTCATTAAAATCCAACCATGAGCAAAGACTTTTTTCGGAAGAGGTAAATCTAATGCCATTAAAATGATTGGCCAATAAATTGTATGGAAACGAACAATTTCTTTTCCAACTAAATGCACATCTGCCGGCCAGAATTTCTTATACTTTTCTTCATTTGCTGTTCCGTATCCTAATGCCGTAATATAGTTAGATAATGCATCAACCCATACGTAAATAACGTGTTTTGGGTTGCCTGGAACACGAACTCCCCAGTCAAATGAAGTACGAGAAACTGCTAAATCTTCTAATCCCGGTTTAATGAAGTTATTAATCATTTCATTTTTACGAGACTCTGGCTGAATGAAATGAGGATTCTCTTCATAGAACTTTAATAGTCTGTCGACATATTTACCCATTCTAAAGAAATATGATTCTTCACGAACAAGTTCTACATCATGACCACTATCTGGGCTTTTTCCTCCAACTACTTTGTCACCTTCCATAATTGGATCTACTAATTGATGTGCCGTATAGAATGTTTCATCTTGTACAGAATACCAACCTTCATATTCATCAAGATAAATATCACCTTGGTCTACTAGTTGCTTGAAGATCTTTTCAACAACATCTTTATGACGATCTTCAGTTGTGCGAATAAAATCATCATAAGAGATATCCATTTTCCCCCAAAGTTCTTTAATTCCTGAAACAATGTTATCCACATACGCTTGTGGCGTAACATTTAATTCTTCTGCTTTCTTTTGGATCTTCTGTCCATGCTCATCAGTTCCTGTTAAATAATGAACATTGTATCCTTGCATACGCTTATATCGCGCCATCGCATCTCCTGCTACTGTCGTATAAGCATGTCCAATGTGTAATTTTCCACTTGGATAATAAATTGGGGTAGTGATATAAAAGGACTTATTTTCCTCTGTCATTGTTTTGGACCTCCCGAATAACCTCATATGTATTTATAAACAGTATATCAAAAACTCATATATAAAGTGAAACTTTAATCAGCAAGGATTTTGTTCATCTCCCGCTGATTATTTCCCTTCACCAAACAGGCTTTTACTAATAACCCGACTCCCACTTAACTTCTTTGCTCCAGCCTAATTTTAAGGTGCGAGTCTTACTACTCGCAAATAGCTGGATAAAAACGAGCTAATTCTCGATATATCTTTACCATCTATTACTCATATTTCAAAAAAATATACAATCCTCACCCATAATTCATAGACTTTTCAGAAATTAAAGTGAAATAATTGTAGAATTTACTTACATTCTATTATATATAAGAAGTAAGAAATCTATAAATCTTTTTAAAAAATATAGAATTTAAGAATTGACGGAAATGTAAATGATTGGTATCATATGTCCATAGGGTATTTTGTCGAAAAATGACGAATCAAAAAATAGACTCGTAACTTATAAACTATTTATTTAGGAGGAAAAGAATTATGAAATCTACTGGTATCGTTCGTAAAGTTGATGAATTAGGTCGTGTGGTAATTCCAATCGAATTACGCCGTACTTTAGGTATTGCAGAAAAGGATGCTCTTGAAATCTACGTTGATGACGAAAAGATCATCTTAAAGAAATATAAACCAAACATGACTTGCCAAGTAACTGGTGAAGTATCTGATGGTAACCTATCTTTAGCTGAAGGTAAAATTATCTTAAGCAAAGAAGGCGCTGAGCAAATCTTAAACGAGCTTCAAGATTATATCGAAACAGTAAAATAAGCTTCTCAATTATGAGAAGCTTATTTTTTATCGACATGATAGATTTGATATACATCTCTTTTCGACAAATCTCGATCTTTAGCGACTATTTTAATCGCTTCTTTTGAATTCATGCCTTTTTCATTTATATAATGTTCAATATGATCATATACTGAAACAGATTCCCACCATTGTTCTTCTGGAGCAGGTTCTTCCGTTGAACCAGCTACTAAAATACAAAACTCGCCACGGACTTCATTTTGCTTTGTCCACTCAATTGCTTCCTCAATTGTGCCTCTAATAAATTCTTCAAACTTCTTCGTTAACTCTCGACATAATACAATTTCTCTATCGCCCAATACTTCTTTCATCGAGATTAAAGTATCATCTAGACGGTGAGGTGCTTCATAAAACATCATTGTAGTTTGTACATATCGAAGCTTTTCTAATTCCAGTTTTCTTTCCTTTTTATTTCTTTGTAAAAACCCATAGAAATAAAACTGTTTTGTTTCAAGGCCTGAGGCAATTAATGCTGTAAGAGCTGCATTTGCCCCAGGAAGCGGAATTACGTGATATTGCTCAGCTACTGCCTCGACAACAATATCATAGCCTGGATCGGAAATACACGGCATACCAGCATCGCTTACAATAGCTACAGTCTGACCCTCTTCTAACTTATCTAAAATTTTACGTCCACTTACTGCTTTATTATGCTCATGATAACTCATAACTGGTGTTTCAATTTCAAAATAATTACAAAGCTTCTTCGTTTGCCTTGTATCTTCCGCTGCAATAACATCTGCCTCTTTTAAAATTCGGATCGCACGGAATGTCATATCCTCTAAATTCCCAATTGGGGTCGGTACTAGATATAACATTCCTTTTTCAGTTTGCTGAAAGCTTTTTTGCTGCCACATAGCGTTCTCCTTTTTGCATATATTCTTCTTTTTGTTTCCTGATTAATTGCTTAAAGTGATACTCAGCTTGCATAGCCGTTCGTTTATCATCATGATACTCTACATATTTTAAAACGACAGGAAGTCTAGCTCGTGTATACCTAGCCCCTTTCCCGCTATTATGCGTCTGAATCCTCTTTTCTAGATGATTCGTATAGCCAGCATAATAACTCCCATCAGAACACTCTACCACATAAAAACAATGCTTATTCTTCTCCATATAAAATTGAACGAATCTCCTTCGTATACTCGTTATTTTCTTCATACACAAAAAGAGGTGGCAAGATTTTTAAATCTGCATTTCCATCCTTAATTCCTTCAATTAATAATGTGTTTGCTTCTTTACCAGCCTTAGGATAAACAAATCGCACACGTTTCGGTTCGATTTTGTATTTACGCATTAATGTAACGATGTCGAGTAACCGACCTGGACGATGCACAAATGCTACTTTCCCACCCTGCTTCACTAGCTGGCTACTTGCATATACAACATCTTCTAGTGTACACATAATTTCATGACGAGCTATTGCTAAATGTTCATTCATATTTTTCTCAGAAGTTTGTGGTGTTTGAAAATAAGGAGGATTACACGTGACGACATCATATTGATGGCGTCCAAGTTTCTCTGGCATATCTTTCAAATCTCCATGTATTAAGTGAATTCTTTCTTCTAACTTATTGTACTGGACACTTCTTATTCCCATATCGTATAAACGTTCTTGAATCTCCACGCCTGTAATATTCCCTTTTGTTCTTGTACTTAATAGAAGGGGTACAACTGCGTTACCCGTACACAAATCAAGTAAATTACCTTTTTGAATTGGCACCCAAGCAAAATCCGCAAGTAAAACAGCATCCAAAGAAAAATTAAACACTGATGGACTTTGTATAATCTTCATCTCTTGCGCTAATAAGTAATCTAAACGTTCATCTTCATATAAATTCATATATTACTCCTTTTCTTACACTTAACCTACCCTATTTGATCTTCTACTAATATAAAAACCATGTCATTCTACTCTCATGTATAAAAAATTACCTTTCCAATTATAATTGGAAAGGTAATTTCACTTTTTATTTAAAAATGACAGACAGAATAAACAATCTCCCTCTTTACGCAAACTTCCATAATGTAGATTACAAATATGAAACCCTTCTTGATACAATCTTGCTAAATTATCGTAGCCTTCACCAATATCGGTCTTCGGCTTCACTTCTTTACGCTTTTGAGTTTTTTGTTTTTCTTTAATCTTCACTTCTTCAAAACGGTGTCGCAAATTTTCATTTTCCATTTTTATATGTTGGTTTTCCTCTAACAACTCTGCAAGATGTTGTTTTAATTCTCCCAACTGTTTGTATAAATGTCCAATTTGCTCTTCCATACTAGAAACCGATGCAAAAATATCTTTTTTCTCCACAAGCACCCACCTCATTAATCTGTGGTTTGACTCGAAACGACCCCTTTATTCACTAATTCATCTAACGTATATTCTACTATCCGTTCCTTGTCTACTAGTTCCACTTGAATTAATCTTTCTAAAATATTTAATCCGATAACACGGCCAGTACCATGCGGGGTTTGTATACGTTGATCTAAATCAGGGAGTTGTTCCTTTGCTGCCTCATATTCATCATTCTCATATTTTAAGCAACACATTAAGCGACCACATAAACCAGAGATTTTTGCAGGATTTAATGATAAATTTTGATCCTTAGCCATTTTAATGGACACAGGTTCAAAATCTCCTAAAAAAGTAGAACAACAAAGCATACGACCACATGGACCAATACCACCAAGCATCTTTGCTTCATCACGAACACCAATCTGTCTTAGTTCAATTCTTGTCCTAAAAATTGCCGCTAAATCCTTCACGAGTTCGCGGAAATCAATCCGACCATCCGCAGTAAAATAGAAAATAATCTTATTACGATCGAACGTATACTCTACATCTACAAGTTTCATATCAAGATTATGCTCTACTACCTTTTGTTGACAAACTTGATATGCTTCTTTCGCAGCATGTTTGTTCTCTTCAACAATGGTACGATCATTTTCATTTGCAATACGAATAACCTTTTTTAGCGGTAATACAACGTCGTTTTCATCAACTTGCTTTTTGGTAATAACTACTTTTCCGTATTCAATACCTCTTACCGTTTCTACAATTACAAACTCATTTTCAGAGATATCGAACTGATTCGGATCAAAGTAATATACCTTTCCGGCCTTCTTAAAGCGAACACCTACTACATCATACAAAACGGTCATCCCTCCTGCAACCGCAACACTAACTGTTCGAACACAAGCTGCGCATTTACATTAGCGTTGATTCTATTTTTTGCCTCTAATATATTAAAGAGAGCTGATACAATGCGCTTCTGAGCATATGAGAAAGATTCAAACATCTCTTTCTGCTCATGAAAAACAAGACGATCTTCTTCTCCAAGTTGAACATATAATAAATCCTTATAAATAAGGAGTAACATATCTAAACCTTGCTGTAATTGTTCTTTCTCTCCAAAGTGTTTTCCCCATTTTTCTTGTACAAAAAAAATAGAGGCTTTATCTTTTTCGAGCGCTTCACATAATTTTATCACTAAAGCTCGTGCTTGTGCAAACCATTCATCATTACACAAAGCTAAAGCTTCTTCAAAACTATTCGTAAGTTGCGCAGCAAGAGTCGATAAAGACGTTGTAATCCCTTCATCCTGTAATCTTCTAATTAAAGATTCCGTAGATAACGATCTAAATGTAACAACTTGACAGCGAGATAAAATCGTATTTAAAATTTGATGACTTTGTTCAGTAAGTAAAATGGCTGTTGTATCACTACTTGGTTCTTCTAAAAATTTCAAAAGTGTATTCGCTGCATTTACTGTCATACGATTTGCATGCTCAATAATATATACTTTTTTATTTGCCTCTAATCCTGTTTTTGAAAACTCTTCTTGTAAATCATGAATTTGCTGCTTCTTAATAGATAATCCGTCTGGTTTTACAATATGTAGGTTAGGATGGTTACCTGAATCAATTCGCTTACAATTTGTACATACATGACAAGGCTCTACCCCATCCCTTTGAGAACAGAGAAAGCTCTTTGCCATTTGAATTGCTGTCGCAAACTTCCCCGTTCCTTTCCCTCCCTCTAACAAGTAAGCGTGGGATATACGCTCTTTTGCAATGCTATTCATCAACATTTTGACACCGATGGGCTGTATAGCAGAAAGCTGCTCCCACGTCTTTATCATAATGCATACCTCACTTATTTCATTCTTTCCTTCTATTATAACAATTTCTCTTCTATAATCTGAACAACTTCTTCTATAAGTTGTTCCATTGGCTGATCAGCATTTACTACTACAATGCGATTAGGGAAGCGCTCTACAACTTGTAAATACCCTTCACGCACGCGTTTATGGAAAGAGATGTCTTCCATATCTAGTCGATTTACTTCGCGTCCTGCATCCTTTTCAATTCGCGCTAATCCAACCTCTGGCTCAATGTCTAAATAAATTGTTAAACTAGGCATACAATCTTCCGTTGCGAAACGATTAATTTCAAATACTTTATCCATACCTAAGCCTCTTGCATATCCTTGATACGCTAAAGAACTATCTATAAAACGATCACATAGTACAAGACAGTTTTCCTCAAGTGCCGGCATAACTTTTTCCACTAAATGTTGTCTACGTGCAGCAGCATACAGAAGCGCCTCTGTACGTGCTTCCATCATCGTATATTCTTGTTTATGTAAAATCGTTCTAATATCCTCAGAAATTGCAATACCGCCTGGTTCTCTCGTCGCCATTACCTTTTGTTCTTTCTGCTCAAAGTATGGTAATAATTTTTTAATTAACGTTGTTTTACCCGAACCTTCTGGCCCCTCAATTGTTACAAATAATCCCTTCATCCTAAAACCTACTTTCTATATCATACACTTTCATATCTTTCGTGCTACCTTGAAAACGGGCTCCCATTTTCTCTAAATACATAATTTGCTCTTTATGTTCTGAAGTAATTCTTTCCCCATATATAATTAATGGAATTCCAGGTGGATATGGAATTACCATTTCCGCCGCTATCATCCCAACTGCTTCTTCTATAGGTACTACCTTCGTTTTGCATCCCTCTAGTTGCTTATACGTATACGGTAAAGGAGAAAATCCCCCTTTATAAGTATAACGAATAGATTCACTCTTGTCTTTCACCGCATAATGTTGCAACACTACTCGCATTATATCTATAGCTTTCATGTACTGCTCATTTGCTTGCATGGGTAAAATAAATAGGACATTATATGGATCTGCCATTTCTGTATATATCCCGGCCTTTTCAAATAAAGACTGTAATTCATATCCCGATAACTGACAACGAGTTTGTACAGTAACCTTTAACTCATCTTGCAATGGATATTGCAAAATAGCTATTTGTGGAATAGAGTACAACTCCTCTTTAAATCTCCGGAAAAACTCGACAATCTCATCATGACCTTTTTCTTTTATACTCGCTAGTGTAAAGCGAGCTATATCAAGAGAAGCCATAATTGGATATGAAGGACTACTAGATTGTAGCATACTCAAATAAATAGAAACTTTTTCTTCTTTCACTAAACGACTATTTATATGTAAATAGGATCCCATTGTCATCGCGGGCAATGTTTTATGCGCAGAATGAACTACGATATCTGCACCATATGCTAATGCTGACTTTGGAAATGGCTCTCCTATACAAAAGTGTGCCCCATGTGCTTCATCTACTAGAACCGGTATTTTATGTGCATGTGCATAAGCGATGCTTGCCTCCAAATCCATTCCCATACCATAATAATTGGGATGCGTTAAAATGAGTGCTTTAGCATTGGGATATCTTTCAATTGCTTCCTTAATAACTTCATCACGAATCCCCACTGGTATGTTATACACCTCATCAATCCATGTGTCTAAAAAGATTGGATTCGCTCCTGCTAGTTTTAAACCATTAATAATTGATTTATGACAGTTTCTTTGCACAAGGACAATATCATGTTCCCCGCAGCAAGACAATATCATCGCTAAATTCCCTACTGTTGAACCATTAATTAAAAACCAACTTTTTTTTGCACCATATACATCAGCTAGTAATTTTTGTGCTTCATCTATACATTCAAACGGGCTATGTAAATCGTCTAATCCTGTTAGTTCGGTTACATCAATGGATAGTATATCTTTAAACTCCCTAGCGGCTTCCTGAGGGAAGTTTACGCCATTCTTATGACCTGGAACATGAAAGGATAGTGGTCCTCTTTCTTTAAACTCTATTAACGCCTCATATAAAGGCATACGATTTTGATTCATATATATCTCTTCCTTATTATTCATTCTGTATCTATTATACAGATATTAAGACAAAAAAAATAATAGGCATATGCCTATTTAAAAATATGATACTTCTAATTTTCGAAGTTGTTTTAAGTAATGTATATATTTCGGATCATCTGTCTCAGTATTCACCATATCCTTTTCACATTCATGACATATCAAATTATTATAAACATATATACCTTCTCTTCTTTTTGTCTCACAAACAATGCAAATTTCACTTTGTAATTTCATATCCTTTCTCCTCCCTTATTTAAATGGACATATTTTGTACTACTATTCCTTAACAATTTACATAAAAATATACATCAATCTCTTATATAATATGATTTACTCTTGGGCAACGTGTTTGTATTACCTTTACTTCTTTCACATACTGTTTAACAACACAAAAAAACACAAGTCAAAAGACTTGTGTTTTTATCTTGCTTGGCGACGTCCTACTCTCACAGGGACAAGGTCCCAACTACCATCGGCGCTAGAGAGCTTAACTTCCGTGTTCGGTATGGGAACGGG